>JACSSI010001120.1 GCA_014879345.1 Anaerolineae bacterium
AACGGATGCATTCAAGAAGATACCAATTATGATAAAAGGTGTGGTTGAAATGAGAAAATAATATTTAACTTGCTCCTTATTGCCAGAGATTAATATGGAGATGATCATTAGGAGTGCTGTAATAGTTACAGCACCACCGATAGTTGCGAAAATATTAAATCTTGACCCAATTCCTGATAAGCTGGGTAAAAATACAGTAATGGTTGGAAAATATCCTGCGCCGATTAAAATAAAGCCGCACATAACGGCGAAAAGGTAAGGATAAATATTTGACCGCCGCTCATTCCCAAACCAGGTGTCATTGTTAGCGTCTTCTTTTTCAGATTTCAGTTGGAAAACAAACCAGCAAGTGAATAACAAGGCGCTCACGATGATGATTAACATCAAAACCGCAATTTTGGCACTAGATACCCACGGTATGAAATCTACTACAGCGGATGTCCAACCCCAGCCCAGTGTAATCTTGTAGCCAAGTATTAAACGCGATAATAAAAGAATGGGAGAGGTCACAACTTGAGATAGATATTGGTCTGTTACTCCAGCTGCTTGATACCCAAATGTTCGCCAAAGTGCATAAATTCCCATTAAGATAACTGGGATTAGTAAACCTATACGTTTAGCTATCGTATTTTGGCGGAAGTATATGACGAAGAGAATTAAGGCCCAGGTTGAGGCTACACCAAGTTGTCCTTCATATATTCCTAATGGGATAAGCAAGCAAATCAAGGCTAATGCATAAATTATCCAGCCACCTTTTTGAGAAAATCTCAACAATAAATACCCATAAAGTAATGTAAGGGTGGTAGCACAATAAACACCAAACATGATGAGCCACATATGGGTATAGTTTGTAGGAAAAACTAAAAACAAGGCCGCCGTGATAAAGCCAAATAAATTAGAAAAGTGCAATGGTAGTCTGGCGATGATTAAATAAAGCAATAAAGCCATAACTATGTAGAGAAACCACAAGGATATGTAATAGGCAGTGATGTTTAAGCCAAACAGTTGATTTTGAAGCAGGAATGTAGAGAATAACAAGGGACGCCGTTGGGTTGTATCGAGCCATTGAGCATTGTTTGTGACAATACGTTCGATGACAGAAGTCCAGTCATCCATAAAAATAGCAGGAGCGAAAAACAAACCATAAGCCAGGTAGCCTATGAAAAGCAAGGAAAGAACAACTGCTATCGTTTGTTTTAAGCCCCAATTTGATGCTTCCTGACTAATTGGAAGATCTTTGTTTGTTTTATTAATCATTTTTGTGTCTTATTTTCTGACGATTAACGACTGCAAGTAGACTTCGATTTCATCAACCATTCGTTGAAGATCAAATTTTGCCCGCGCGGTTTTTTTACCCGCTTCACTTATCTGATGACAGAGTGATGGTGATTTTAATAGCTCTTCTATCTGGCTTGCTAAATTTTCTGCATCTCCTGGAATAAACTGGAGCGCATTCTCTTTTTCGATCATAATTTCTGCCGCACCACCAACTGGGGCGCCAATGACAGCTACACCAGATGCCATTGCCTCTACGATGACTCTGCCAAAAGGTTCAGGCCAAATAGATGTAAAGAGAAATATATCGGCTTGTTGGTAAAGTTCAGGAATGGCATCTTTTGGCTGCAAACCAAGAAATTTAACGTTGGGTTCTAATTGTTCTTGTTGTACAAGTTCCCGTAGTTCTGTTTCGTATTCAGGTTCACCAGCACCAGCTATCAGCAATTGCAAGTTTTGGTATTTTTTTTGATGGGTGAGATAGCTTAATGCCATAATTGCAGTTTGCACACCCTTTTCCTGTGAGAGCCGGCCTATATATA
>JACSSI010001121.1 GCA_014879345.1 Anaerolineae bacterium
TTTGCTCACCCACCTGGCGCAGTTGGCGGTTGAGGGAAGACCAGCGTTGTTCAAGCTCCAGGTCGTAGGATTTCCAGCGTTTATCGTTTTCTAGCACGAAGTTGTCCCATTGAGATTGGCTGCGGTGGGACTCAACGCGCAGCAGTTCGGCGGTGTCGCGCTGCTGCTGTTCGATTTGGGCTTGCCAGGGAGCCAGGGTTTGCACAGCCATTTTGGCTTCTTTGTATTGGTCAGAAAAAGTGACCCATTCGCGGGAGAATTGCTCGATGGTTTTGGTCTGGTCGTCCATGTGCTGTCGCCAGCCTTCCAGTTTTTGGTTTCGTTCGTATTCCCCGATTTGGATTTGTTCCATCCAGGTTCGGGTGGATTCTCGGATTTCTTGCTGGGCGTTAACGGCCGTTCTCACATTAATATCCAGCTTGCTCAAATTACTGGCGATCACGTCCAACCGGTCATCAATAGGCGACCAGCGTTTGTTGATATCAACCATCTGCGTTTGTAGTTCATTGAGGTTGCGCGTATTTTGTTTTTCCTTTTCTTCAATGAAAGAGAGGGAATTTTCCCAGGTCTCCACTTGATTGCCGATAATTGAGATTCTGTTTTGCTGCTGACCAATAAGGTTTGCCAGACGTGTTTCTTCAGCCTGGCGCAGTTCCATTTCACGCTGCAAGCGGCTGATAGCGGGCAGTTCTTTGCGTACATCGGCAATTTCACGCACATTGGATTCATGTTCAACACGGCGCATGGCTTCAATTTCTGATTCTGCCTGGATGCGGCGCTGATCATACTGCTCGATAAGACGCACAATTTCATCTTTGAATTGGGTAAGCTGCACGTCCACTTGAGGGATGCGTGAGATTTGGGCATTGATTTTAGAGATTTGTTCTTCCAGTGTTTTGATGCGTTGATCGCGGCTGGAGATGTCTCGTTCACGAATTTCCAGTTTTTGTTCCAACTCGGCGATTTTGCGGCTGCTTTTGCGCCGCTCTTCGTCTAACCAATCGAGTTGTTTACGCAGGTCTTCAACTGCTTGTTCCTGTGGTGTTGTCTCTTTTTTCGCCATTATTTACGTTCCTTACGCCCGTTATTAAAGGAGTGGGCTAAAAAACTGAGCCGGATAAACCCGGTTAAGAATTAACGGGTTGCATTATAACTTGCGAGAGAGATGCGTGCGAATGACGGTGTGAATGTTAATTTTCAGGTGAGATTGCCCGTTGTTCTTTGCTCCATTACAATTTGCCGATGCATATAGGGATTGATTGTCGGCTGCCGTTTTACCAGATGGGCGGTATCAGCCAGTACACCATTTATCTGATTCAAGCGCTGGCCGAGATTGACCAGGAAAACCGGTATACGATTTTCCACAGCCGCAAAGACGGCCGTTCCTACCTACCGCCCGCCCCCAATTTCCAACGAAGAAACGTGTGGACGCCTTCTCACCATCGACTGGAACGGCACGCATTCGCGGCGGAACTGCTGCCACACCGTCTGGATGTGTGCCACAGCCCGGACTTTATTCCGCCAGCGGCCGGGGCGAAGCGTTTCATTATTACGGTGCATGATCTCAATTTTCTCTTTTACCCGCAGTTTTTAACCGCCGATAGCTTGCGTTATTACCGCGATCAAATTGAATGGGCGGTGGCGCAGGCCGACCACATTTCGGTGGACAGCCACACAACCCGTCAGGATATGATTGAGCGGTTAAATGTGCCGCCTGAAAAAATTACAACTGTCTATTTAGCGGCGAATCCGTTGTATGAACGGCCGTTTTCCCAGCAAGAAATCGACGAAACATTGAAACAACACAATCTGCCGC
>JACSSI010001122.1 GCA_014879345.1 Anaerolineae bacterium
GGAACGTGGCCTGACCTGGTTTTGACTCGCAGAAATTTTATAAAAGGGCAGCAATAGGTCGTTCAGGAGGTTGAGTTTTCTATTTTGAGGTGAACATTGTTGTGAACACATGTTCATTTTTGGTAAAAAGTATGTCTAGTGCAAATACAGGCAGGGTGGGGGGTAGAATAATAACTCGTGTGTAACAGCCATTTATCTACTCATATGACCCAAAAATCATATTCCCTGCTACATTGGGTTCATCATTCACGTAGAAATTGACACCGTATTGCAAAAATGCTTCGCGGGAGAGTCTGGCATCTGCATTTAGATCTAGGCTGGCAAAGGCGACAACGGCCGTTTCCGCATCCAATCCCCACGCCCGAAAAAACTGACGATACTCAATTAGTGATATTTCCCCATCCCCATCTAAATCTACGGTATCAAAAATAGCACTAAATAGTTTCCGTACCTGCTTCATTTCATAGGTAAATCCCATCTTCCGTTGTGTTTCAGCCAGGTGCAAATATTCATTAAGTGTCACTTTGCCATCATGATTGAGATCGGCAGGTTCCCAAAAAGTGAACCACATATCTTCGTGACGAGCCATGACAGCTTCATATTCTGGCGAGCCCACTTGCCACTCCCGAATGGCAATGAGATTTTGAGCACACTGTACCCAGTCGCTGCGCTCCACGTAACCATCTTTATCGAGATCAAGAAAATGAAAGTGCCGGGTCAATTTTTTCTGCAAAATATCGGATAACATAGATTGTTCCTTTGAAGTGCCAAATTTAACGCTACTATCTTAACACGAAAACGGCCGTTTTCCCCCAGAATAATGCCTGCTGCCTAGATGAGACGTTACCATAAGTTGCATCCAACTCTGCTCCCATGTCATAATTGCCTTATTGCCCAGCAACAATTCCATCCATCACCTTTTGCACGTGAGCCATTTTAATTTAATAGCAAAGCCAAGAACAAAGGATCGGTGTATGAAACCAGCTCCATTTGAATACAAATCTCCGCACACATTGCCTGAAACCCTGCACATCATGAATCAACATGGGTATGAAGCCAAACTGTTAGCCGGTGGGCAAAGCCTCATCCCCGTCATGAACTTTCGTTTAGCCATGCCTGCTATGCTGGTTGACATCAATAGTGTGCTCGAATTAAGTCAGATACGGCGCAGCGAGACCGGCTCGCTCCACATCGGCGCGATGGTGCGGCAGAGCGTTCTTCAGCGCGATCCGTTTATTGCTGAGTTTGCTCCGCTTATTCATGAAACAATGCCCTTTGTGGCGCATCAACAAATTCGCAATCGCGGCACGATTGGCGGCAGTTTGGCACACGCTGATCCGGCGGGCGAACTGCCCGTTATCACGGTGGCGTTGGAAGCGAAATTCAAGTTGCAGCGCGAAGGTTCAGCACGCTGGCTTAGTGCCGAAGATTTTTTTGAGACCTTGTTCACGACGGCGCTTGAACCGGAAGAAATTCTGACAGATATTGCCATTCCCCCGCTGCCTCCCCTTACAGGCTGTGCCTTTCTGGAAATTGCGCGACGGCATGGTGATTATGCTCAGAGCGGTGTTGCGGCCGTCATTACCCTGGATGAAAATGGCATTTGTCGTCAGGCCCGTTTGGTTTTTCTCAATGCGGGGGAAATTCCAATGGTGGCAAAAGAAGCAACGGCCGTTTTGCTCGGCCAAAAATTAACGGATGACCTGATAACCGAGTCCGTCCACATCGCCACCCAACAAGAGATAGCCCCCACAGACGACATTCACGCCACCGCCGCCTACAAACGACATCTTGCCAGCGTACTCGGTAAACGCGC
>JACSSI010001123.1 GCA_014879345.1 Anaerolineae bacterium
TATTCGCTCATGTCAATACGTACCAGCGCCTCTTCGTCGTCGAAGAGGAATTCAGCCAGGGCTTTTGCCAACTCTGTCTTGCCCACGCCAGAACTACCCAGGAAGATAAATGAGCCTAACGGCCGTCTTGGATCACTTAAACCAGAACGGCTGCGGCGGATGGCATCAGCCAGTGCATCAATGGCCCTGTTTTGACCGATGATGCGTTCGTGCAGGCGGTCTTCCATTTGCAGCAGCTTCTCGGCTTCTGTTTCCAACATTTGCGTCACCGGAATCCCGGTCCACGCGCCAACCACTTCGGCGATGTCGTGTTCATCTACCACTTCGTCGAGTTTTTGCTCTCCTTGCCATTTGGTGCGGGCAGCTTCAAACTCTGTCTCCACCCGCAGCCGTTCGGCGCGACTGGTGGCGGCGCGTTCATAATCACGCACAGTGTGGGCTTCTTCTTCTTCGAGTTTGAGTTTGTCCAGTTCTTGTTTCTTCAATTTCAAGTCTGCGGGCAGGGTGTGGAGCGCCACCCGCAGTTTGGCGGCAGCTTCATCCATCAAGTCGATGGCCTTGTCTGGCAGGGAACGGTCTGTCACATACCGGTCTGAAAGTTTGGCGGCGGCAATCAAAGCCTCATCAGAGTAGGTGACTTTGTGATGCGCTTCATAGCGTCCGCGCAAGCCGTAGAGCATTTGGATGGTTTCTTCCACCGATGGCTGGTCAACGAAAACGGGGGCGAAGCGGCGCTCCAGGGCGCTGTCTTTTTCGATGTATTGGCGATATTCATCCAGGGTGGTGGCGCCGACGCATTGCAGTTCGCCACGAGCCAGAGCTGGCTTGAGCATGTTGCTGGCGTCCATGGCGCCTTGCGCGGAGCCTGCCCCTACGACGGTGTGCAATTCGTCGATGAAGAGGATGATTTCACCCTGCGCTTTTTCGATTTCTTCCATGGCGGCTTTGAGCCGTTCTTCAAATTCACCCCGGAAACGGCTGCCCGCAATCATCGCGCCCAAATCGAGGGAGACGACGGTTCTGTTGAGCAGGTTTTCCGGCACGTCGTTGTCGATGATTTTTTGTGCCAGTCCTTCAACGATGGCGGTTTTACCGACGCCAGCCTCACCGATGAGGACGGGGTTGTTTTTGGTGCGCCGGGTGAGCACCTGGATGACGCGCAAGATTTCATTATCACGACCAATGACGGGGTCTAAACGGCCGTCTTTGGCGAGTTTGGTCAGGTCACGGCTGTATTTTTCCAGTGTTTTATAACGTGTTTCGGCTTGACGGTCTGTTACGTGCTTGCCGCCACGTAAATTGTTGATGCCGTCCAAAACGCGGTCACGGGTGATGCCAAACTCTTGCAGCAGGCGAGCGGTAGGGGTGTTGCGCTCGCTCAAAATGGCGAGGAAGATGTGTTCTGTGGAGATGAATTCATCTTTTAGCCGATTGGCTTCCCCTTGTGCCAGTTCCAGCACGGTGCGGATGCGCGGTGTGTAAAAGACCTGGCCCACACCACCGCCGTATACGGCAACTTTGGGTGTGGAGCGCAATTCCTGGTCGAGCCGGGCTGTGATGTCGGCCGGGCTGACGTTGAGTTGTTCGAGTAGCTGAGGTATGGCGCCATCTTGTTGTTCTAGAAGAGCCAGGAACAAGTGCTCGGTGTCAACCTGGGTGTGTCCATATCGTTGGACTATTTCATAAGCACGGGCAGCAGCATCTTGGGCTCGTTCAGTAAATCGATCAAATCGCATAATTGGTTCCTTATTAACTCATGTTACGCGCTGAGATAGCACGCAGTTTAACATAACGATAAAATTGAGGTCGTGGAGA
>JACSSI010001124.1 GCA_014879345.1 Anaerolineae bacterium
GCCCTGCCGCGCCCAGACCTCAAGCCGCCTGAAGGCTGGAGCCTGGAACTCATCAACTCCGTCAACCTCATCCACCACCACCGCCTTTCCCCTGACGGGCAAACGCTGGCTTTCTGCTGGCAGCGGGACGGCGAGACCAATATTTACACCATCCCGGCTAACGGCGGTTGGCCGCGCCGTATCACCGTTGGCCGCAAATCACTGCCATACTGGATGGATAGTGCGCCGCAGTGGTCGCCAAACGGCCGTTTCCTCTCCTTCACCATGAACGGCCACATCCACATCGCCCCGGCTGATGGCGCTGGCCTGGCTAAGAAGCTTACCGACTTCACCGACGCCGCCTATGCCCCGGTGTGGATGCCCGACAGCCGCCAACTCATCATCGGCGTCTCCCGCGGCGACTGCGCCAAGCTGCTGCTCACCGACATTGAGGGAAGCTGGCCGCGCTCCCTCACCAGCGGCGAAGACGGCGATGATTTCGGCGCGCAGCCGTCAACCACTGGCGACTTCATCGCCTACGTGCATCGTCCGCTCAACGACCTCAACCGGCTCGACTTGCGCCTCGTCGAAGTGGCAACCGGACAGGTACGCCAATTAGTCGGTGCGCCCAAACAAAAAAATTGGTTCCCGCGCTGGTCGCCCGACGGCGACTGGATCGCCTTCCTCTCGCAGCGACCGGACTTCAATGAAATCTGGCTGGTGCGCCCAGACGGTTCCGACGCCCACCAGTTAACCCACCTGGGGCATGACGTGGGAGAATTTAGCTGGTCTTTCCAGGGCAGCACCCTGGCGGCAGCCATCAATCGCGGCGGCGCGATGGATCTGTCACTCATCAACCCCGAAAATGGTGGCATCACCGACCTACGCACCGGCACAGGCATCTATTCTCGCCCCTGCTGGTCGCCAGATGGCAGCTATCTCACCGTCGAATACGAAGACGCCACCACCCCGCCCGACCTCTACCGCCTGAACATCACCAGCAGCACCATGACTCAGCTCACCTTTTCCAACCCACCCGCCCTGGCCTGCCTGCCCCAGGTGACGCCAGAACGCATCAGCTACCCCAGCTATGACGGGCTGGAAATCCACGCCTTCCTCTACCAGCCAGCGCGGCCCAACGGCGCGGCCATCCTGCGCCCCCACGGCGGCCCCACCGATCAGTGGCGCTTCGACTGGGATCCGCTGGCGCAATATCTGGTCGCCAAAGGCTACACCTACATCGCCCCCAACTTTCGTGGCAGTACCGGTTACGGCCTCACCTTTGAACACGCCAACTACGACAACTGGGGCGTCGGCGATACGCAAGATTGTTTGCACGGCGCTCGTTATTTGCGCACGTTAGACTGGGTACAGCCGGACAAAATCGGTATCTTCGGCTCCAGTTATGGCGGCTACATGGTCGCCTGCTGTCTGGCGCGTGACCCCGACTATCTCTTTGCCTGCGGCGTCAGCAAATATGGCGATGCCGACCTCTACACCTCCTGGGCGCAGTGTGAGCGGGAGACCCGCCTCTACACCGAAATGCAAATGGGGCATCCCTCAACCAACTGGCAGGTTTATCAAGCCGCTTCCCCGCTGCTGGAAATCGACGCCATCCAGAAACCCATCCTGCTGCTGCACGGCCTGCTGGACGACATCGTGCCGCCGCAAGCCTCAGAAATCTGGGCGGAAGCGATGCGCCGTGCCAGCAAAACCTTTGAGTACAAGACCTACGCCGGGGAAGCGCACGGTTTCCTCAAACATGAAACGGAACTAGACTACCAGCGCCGTCTGGAGATTTTTATGGATTGGTATTTAAGGGTGGAAACGGCCGTT
>JACSSI010000095.1 GCA_014879345.1 Anaerolineae bacterium
CTTCGCGCAGTTGTTTTATACCGTCCATGCTTATCATTTATACCACAGGCTTTAGACCTGTATAGATACGATTATTTTCTTAAGCTGCAATGAGATTAGTCCAATCCAGGCAAGTTAATTAGCCACCTCCCCCTGAGCCTTCTGGCCCTTTTACGGGCCATCCTCCTGCTGTGAAAATTTCAATCCAAATAGCTGGCGGTAATGGACTTTTGTCGTGTGTTTGGCTTTGGGTTTTAACCCAATCCCGCCATGTTTGGGTGTGGCCGATGATTCTTTGGTTTCGTTTTTGCCCATCTGGCAGCAGCACAAAAAGTTTGTTTTCAGCTGTTTCGGTGCTGAGCTTGTTTACCGGTGTTTTGGCTAAATCAGTTAACTTGTCAGCAAAGGCTTGATAAAGGTTATCGATATTTTCCTTTGGCGAAGATAAATCTTGTGTCCAGGTTGTGTTTGTGGGGACGCCTTGTTTTTTCAAATAGTTCAGGATGGTAACGGCCGTTTCCTGCACAAACTCTTTCGCCAAGTCCATGGGGACAGCACCAAATTCATCATCTGGGTAAAAGCTTTGCGGGTTGCCTCGCATCAGCAAAACTTCCTGCCACCGCTGCTTTAGCGCTTCAGCAGCATGGACAAAGCCTAGTTCCTTGAGCACTTTTGTATAAATAGTGGGGCGCACAGCATCTACCGGATGATGTCCATCGCTGCCAATAAAGTGTTCCAGGTCATTGTCTATGAGTAAATCCTGGAAATCGAGACCCAGCACTGGCCCTGCCACCAGACAGCCATATACATCAGCAAAAATCTCTTCAACCCAGCCTGCACCCCATTCCGGTAGGCTGGGCAGCAAATTTTGTAACCCGGTAACGATGCCTTCTCCGTGATAATAAATGTAATGCCCCACTTCATGGGCGGTGGCTAAATAATCGCGGGAAGTTTTGAGGCAGGTGTAAGGTACACCTACCACTGCCACCGGCGCGTATGGAATGACACGAATGTTGGCCGCCTTGATGAAATAGGTGATAACGGCCGTTTGCTTAATCAGTTTGCTCTCAACAGCCAGATTTAACGCATTTTGTGCCAGGCTGTCGGCAGTGAAAAGCGCTTTTTCCATCGCGGGGAAGTTGCTGTTCCGTTGATCGACTGCCTGCTGAACGGCCGTTATGTCATAGCTAACTTGATCCAGGGTGGCACGTAATATGTTTTCCGGTGGGAAATTGGGCGAGGGCAGTAAACGGCCGTTTTCAAACCCTTTCAGAAAAAATTCAAACTGATCGCCCCCAAATGCTTTAAGCGATGTTGACACTGCCATAAATGTCGGATTGGTGTACACGTTGGTATATACCGCACACATCTCGTCGAGAATATCTGCTAACGCTTGCCACCTTTTTTTCCAAACAGATGGGTTGTACATGAAGACCCTCCTTTCCTGCATACATTGTCCTGGCACTAGGCCAGTAACCTGCGGTTGCTACCTTTATCATACGCATGTTGTGGAAAACGGCCGTTAACGAACCATGAAATACCAATGAAGGAGGCGTAAATCAAAAACCGTCGGTGCGGTTAGTTTTTGTGTAACAAAGCAGACTACAAAAGTCTTACCATTACTAATTGGCATTAAATTTGAGAAGACTTTTGTAGTCTCATACACAACTTTAAACCGCACCCAAAACCGTCGGAAAATGGACAAAACGACTTTTTGCGCCTAAAATTAAGAAAAAACGTCAGGGAGCCAGGCGACAATTGTATAAGCACCTTCATTTCACCTCGAATGGAAATCAGGTTTCCCAAATCACGATTTCCTGGAGAAGAAGCGTTTAAATTGAAATCTAACCCTTCCACCGGATCGGTGGCAGCACTATTAAAAACGGTAACTTCCTACCTCACCGATGCCGAGCAAGCCACGATTCAAAACGCATTAACCTATGCCGCCGCCGCCCACGATGGTTATTGGCGCAAGAGCGGCGACCCTTACGTGGAGCATCCCATTGCTGTTGCCTCTATTTTGGCTGAGTGGCGGGCGCCAACGGCCGTTCTCGTAACCAGCCTCCTCCATGACACCCATAAACCCAACTACTCCCGGAAAACAAACCTGTTAGAAATCGAACAACTCTTTGGCAGAGAAGTAGGTTATTTGATGAGCGAGGTATCCCAGTTAGGGCGGTTAGGCCATATCTACCCGGCCATACAGGCTGGCATGGCCGATGCCGCCAGAGCCACCGATGCCGAGCTTTCTCGGCGGTTGCCCTGGGTAAATCTCGTCTTACAGCGCTCCCCGTTAGCAATCGTCATCAAATTGGCAGATCGCTTGCACAATTTACAAACCATCCACGTGCACAGCGAGCGGCGGCAAATTGAATTCGCCGCGTATACACAGCACATCTTTGTGCCTCTGGCTGAACGGCTGGGCATGAGAGCCGTCAAACGTCAGCTAGAAGATGACGCTTTTCGCATCTTGCAGCCCGATGCTTATGGCGATATAGCGGCACGTTATCCCTGGCAGAAGCGGCAGCAGGCAGCACAGAAAATTATCGAACAGATTGAACAGCATCTGCAAACAAAGGAATTACCGGCAGAAATCATCCTGGATCCAAACTCGTTTTACAACATCTATCAGTTTGAAAACATGATAGGCAGGCATTTGCCTCTGGAATTGGCACAACCCGTTATCATTCTCGTTGATAAGCGAGCAGATTGTTATTGTGCGTTAGGCTACGTCCATCAATTGTGGACGCCTGAACCAGAACGTTTTCGAGATTATGTGGCTGCGCCCAAGCCAAACGGTTATCGTGCCCTCCATACCCAACTGCGTTTTACCTCCAGGCACAATCTCATTGTGCTGCTGCGGGATAAACAAATGCACCTGGTGGCAGAGTATGGTTTGGCGGCACAGTGGCAGGGTGTGCCCTCAGAAAAACTGCCACATCTGCCTCAGCGCACCGAGTTACCTTCTGGCAAAATAACGGTACTCACGCCAGATGGAGACCTCGTTTTGCTGCCTGAAAAAGCGACCCCCGTTGATTTTGCCTATTCCATTCATAAGAGTCTTGGGCATCAATGTATTGGGGCGATGGTAAACGGCCGTATGGCCTCCCTCAGCCACCCGCTGCACAGCGGCGACATCGTGCATATTCGGGTGAGTCGAGCCAGTGTTGGCCCTTCTTCCGATTGGCTGGAATTTGTGCAAACACCGCGAGCCAGGGCCGCCATTCGCCGTTGGATTCAGTCACAGAACCCAGTGGAGGCGGCTGATTTAGGCTGGAAAAAATTAGATGAACAGCTTCGGCGGCAAGGAATATTGCTCTCATCTGGCAGGGTAACAGATCGGTTGCAGCTAGTGGCGGAAAAGCTGGGCTATCAATCTCGGAGCGAACTGCTGATTGCTGTCGGTTTGAAAAAGCGGGAAGCAGGTTCCGTGGTAGCAGAATTGCTGGGACTTGGCGTGGAACAGGATGGTAGACCTTTTTTGCAGGCAGTCGTCGTCTCCCTGGCAAATGGGAATCTGCCTCATCGTTTTGCCCGCTGCTGCAATCCAGAGCCGCCGGATCCGATTGTTGGCTATGAAACACGCACGAAAGTCATCAAAATTCATCGGGCTGATTGCGAACGAGTGGGGAAACAACGGCCGTTACTCAACGCAGAATGGGCCTCCAGAAACGTCGATTGGCAGTCTGAAATAGACATACTCGCCATCGACCGGCAGCGCCTGGTCTACGATGTCAGCAAGATCATCGCAGAAGCAGGGCTGACCATGAACAGCTTTTATGCAGATCGCATCGCCGATGGCTCCGCTCAAATTCGCATAGCCATTAGCCAACTTCCACCCACACAACTTAACCTTTTACTCAAGCGCTTACAAAACGTGGCCGATGTGCGCCAGGCAGAGTTATCCACTTTGCAGCTTCCAGAGAACTACAATAAGCAGGGCGTGATGGCGCATCATTTCAGCAATCCCTACACCTTGCGCCCCGTAACTGGCAGCAATTTCTTTGGTCGCCGTAAAGAGTTGTTAGAACTGGTCAACAATCTGCGAGACGTGCGCCCGGGGGAGGCTGTCTTGCTCTGGGGGCCACGCCGTATTGGCAAAACTTCACTGTTGCTGGAATTCAAGGCAAACGTGGTGGGCGGGGACGATTTCTTGCCTGTTTTTGTCGATTTGCAGCGTTTGAGCGGCCGTTCTACCACTATGTTTTTGCTCGAAATTGCCCGTGCTATTGTCAAAGAATTGGGAATTCCAGGCTTAAAACCACCTAATCTCAGCCGCATGAAGCGGGATCCTTTAGGTTATTTCAGCGGGTTGCTGGAACGCTTGCCAGCTTTGCAGGACAAGTTGTTGGTGCTCATCTTTGACGAGTTTCAACTGCTGGCAGAGCTGCGTGAAGAAGAAGTTTCTTTAGCTGATATTAACCGATATTTTCGCGGCATGATCCAGCATCAGCAGGGGTTGAGTATTGTGTTTAGCGGTGGTGGGTTACTGGATGACCTGCTGCGTCACCCTGAAACATCATTTATGCTGGAGGTAGCCCGTCATCAAAGATTAACGGTGCTAGAAGAAAAAGATGCACGAAAACTTATAGTCGAATCTGTGTCTAAAGTATTTTATGCAGAAGAGGCAGTGGTCCTTTTGCTTGAATTGACGGCTGGACATCCCTATTTTATGCAGTGGATTTGCAGTGAGTTGGTGACCAGGGCTGAAGGTGACAGGCCACCTCAGGTGAGTGCGGCTGATGTGGTGGCTGTGTTGACTGATTGGGTGCCGCATCAAAGTGAACATTTTTTCAACCATCTGTGGGGTCACACCGTTCAAGCTGATAGAAAAGTGCAGCAAATAAACAAGTTGGCATTAACCGTGATGGCTGTTCAAGAGAAAAATGCCGAAGATTATTGGCTATCATTTACACAGATTTATGAAGGAGGTTTGTATAACATTTTGGATAAGGATCAAGCATGGCATGTGCTACAAGGTTTGGTCAAGATGGATACGCTAGAATCCGTCGTTCCTGAGCAGTACCGGATTAAGGTACCTTTGTGTACACATTGGCTGCGTCATAATTATGATGTGCAGCGCGTAGTAAAGGAGATTAATCATGCCCAGTGAACTGTTAAGCCGTGAACCTGTTCTTGACGAAAAGGCTTTTTGGGGACGCCAGCATGATGTGCGCTGGTTGGCTGACAAATTAGGTGGCTATACCCCTCAAAATTGCAATTTAATTGGCGAGCCGCGAATTGGCAAGACTTCGCTGCTGTACCATGTGTATCAGCAAAAGATTGGGCTGCCTGTGCATATGGTTGGTTTGTATGTATGGGTTCGTCTGGTTGAACTGGCGGCTCAGGATTCAAATGAGTTTTGGCGGCTCATGTTGACACAGTTACACGTGGCAATGGGGGGACGGGCAGGTACATCAACTAATGCTCTGCCGGATAATGAACGAGATATTTTTGATGTATTGGATATGGAAATAGACAGTATCTTGTCGGATATGGCTGTGGAGCGTATTGTTTTTTTGATTGATGATTTTGATTTGTTGGTGGGCGGGGTGTCGAAGCATGATCTGGATTGGCTGCGGGCGTTGGCTACCCGTTATGGAGAATCCTTGTCGTTTGTGATTTCGAGTACAGAACCTTTGGTAAAGTTGTGCGACAAGATTGTTGAAGAAAGTGGCGTTTCGCCGTTTCCCAATCTCTTTCACAGTTACTGGCTTGGTTTGCTGGAAAAAGATGGGGCTGAGCGACTATGCCTTCGGGCTGCGGAAGTTAGGGAGCTTACTTTGATGCCGGAAAGCCTTTCGTTTTTGCTGGCGGAGGCTGGTCGTCATCCTGATTTGTTAAAGGTGGCATGCGAGCATTTTTTTGATGTTTGTGGGGAAACGGCCGTTATCCCCTGTTATGATCTCGCCCGCACTGAGTTCCGACTGGATGCACATGTGAACTGGCTGTGTCGCCAACTGTGGCAGCGTCGTTCAGAAAAGGAGCGGGGAGCGTTGGCTGAACTGGCTGCGGGTAATACCCATATTGCTGATCCGATTTTGGCGGCGCAGTTGACACGTCGTTTGGGGCTGGTTGAGGAAAATGCGGGCGGGCTGCGTTTGTTCGCCGGCGTTTTTCGCTACTGGATTGCTCAGGAAACGGCCGTTTTCACATCACCTGTTTTTGAGCAACCCATCTCTGAATTTGACCATGACAGTGAACACCGTTTCGTGATAATTGATGAGCGTCAAATCCATCTGACGAAACTAGAAAATCGTTTATTAGCCTATTTACTGGCGCATACCAATGAGATTTGTTCAGTTGAAGCGTTGTTAGAAAATGTGTGGGATGCCAGTAAGCAAATAAGCGTTGTCGAAAAAGGGATTAACAGGCTGCGTACAAAAATTGAAATTGATCCGAGGCGCCCCCGTTATATTTTGTCTGCGAGAGGGGAGGGATATATTTTGCGCACAAATTGAGTGCTTTATACCAATAGATAGGGGTGTTTCGCGAGATGCCCCCACATATGCCATCTATTTCACAAAATCCGAAAGAAATAAAACGTTTAAGTTCCCGGCACTTTCCAAGTGCCGGGAACTTTTTGCTTAAAAATGTCGATAAAACGCTTGACAACGACAATAAATGTTGTATAGTGTCGTTAATACGACAAATAAAGGAAATTTGTCGGTGTCAAGATGGGATGGGTCTAAATTAGGCAAAGGAGGTGTGCCAGCAAAGAATAACACCCTGTAGACAGCATCGCCGCCAACATCATGCAAGGTAGACCGCCGTATTTTGTTCCAATGCGGTGGGGATAAAAGGAGTAGTAACGTGAACCTTAACAAGTTAATCGTTGGTGTGGCCCTGGCATTGGTGCTCGCTGTGGTCGTTGGACTTGTTGTCGACAATGTCGGCTTTTGGGTTGTGGTGGGTTTACTGATCCTGGCATTGTTGTCAATGTTCGTAGACCGTTTCGTCTATATCAGAGTAGGTGAAATGGAAACGGCCGTTGTCTTCAATAGAGAAACGAGAGCATTTTCCCGCTTCCTGCTGCCTGGCCGACATCTGCTGAAATTCCCACTGGAACGCGTTACAGCTACCCTCTCTACAGCGCCCACAACTGCAAACGGTCGCTGTAAAAACGCGCAGACACAGGAGGGTGTCAGCGTTGATTTAGCATTTTCAATCACGTACGAACTGTTTCCTGGTGAAGCCGAGGCCGCAATTCGTCCCAGGATGGCACGCTTTTTGCCCAGTGGCACCACGAGTTTAGTGCGAAGTCACGCTGTCAACTGTGTGGCTCAGGTAGTCAATCACAAAACTGTGGAAACATTGTGTCAAAGTGGCGTGAGAACCCGCCTGGAGCGCGAACTACGCGACGCTGTGCAAGAACGGTTGCGTCCATTTGGTATCAGTGTCTACCGGGTTATGGTGACGAGTGTAGATTTACCGTTGCAGGTGAAAACTTCTCTGGAAGAAGCGCATGAGCGACTGGTTTACGCCAAAAGCGAAGCCTGCGCTTTGGAGCAGTTGCACCTGGCTCTGAGCCAATTCTCGGATGCGGATGTGGATCGTTTGCTGCAACTGCGGCAGCTCCGGGAAATGGGGCAGAATGGTGTCACCGTCCACATGCCATACATGGGCAATACGGGAATGCGTGGCAGTAACGGAAATGGAAATGGGAATGGTCAGAATGGAAACGGCCGTTCTTACGAAGACGCTCCCATTTTCAGGTCAGATACCCCAGATAGCCGCGTCAACGGTAAACCTTACAGCTAATTGAATAGAGAAAAAGGCGTTTGTGAGTAATCGCAAACGCCTTTTTTGGTACAAAAATGAGTGGAATATTAATTTTTATTATTTATTTGCCAAAAATAAGATTTATGCTAAACTTCTTTTGGCTCCCCCCCGAGAGATGTTCCTGAAAGCGCCCGCTTTCAGGGCATCTCATTTTTTTTGCCACAATGGGGAATTCTTAGTCTCAACCCTCCCATATTTTGTATCCTATCAAAGTTTTCTCCTTCACACACCGTTAGCGGTGTAAATCAACCTCATTGGTAATGGTAGTTCATAAAAAAAATCGGTAAGCGTGTCATGCCCGCGAAGGCGGGCATCCACAGGTGGTGGCAAATGGATTCTCACTTTCAGCCTGCCCTCGTGGCAGACGGGGGTGGGAATGACAAGTCTATTTCCGAAATAACTTATTAACATTCATAACCAATGATTTGCTGGCAGAGGTTTTTTTTATAGAATCTGTCAGGTTTATAGGTGAAAGAGGCTCTCATGAAAAAGCGAATTGGGTTATTTGTCGTACTGTTAGTTGGTTTGATTGGGGTGTGGGTTGAAGGGGCAAGGGCGCAGGAGCCGTTTACCTTTGAGCCTTCCGACTGTATGTTTTCTGGTATCGAAGCAGGTGCAATGAGCATGTCTGCTGACAGCCTCGGCTTTGAATGTGGCTATGTGACTGTGCCAGAAGAACACGCCAATCCAGATGGCCCTACCATTCGTATTCCCGTGGCTATCTTGCGCGCCACAGGACCTAATCCGCAGCCCGATCCACTGTTTTTGGCGCAAGGTGGCCCTGGTGGGGATGCGTTTGAATTATTTAGTTTCTACCTGCCCCAATCTTCGTTAGTCAATGACCGGGATCTCGTTGTCATCAACCAACGTGGTACGATTTATGCGGAGCCAGACCTGCGCTGTACTGAAATCACCGAGGGCATGGGTGAAATATTGGGCATGTCGTTGGAAGCGGGCACGGCGCGTTACAACGAACTGCTGCAAGCCTGTTATCAACGATTGGAAGCTGACGGTGTTAATCTATCTGCTTTCGATAGTATTGAAAATGCCAATGATATGGCAGCGGTGCGCCAGGCTTTGGGCTATGATGAATACAATTTTTATGGCGTCTCCTATGGCACGTTGTTGGCCTTGCACCTCATGCGTGAACAACCAGAGGGGCTGCGCAGTGTCATTTTAGATGGCGTGGTGCCGACTAGTTCCAATTTCATTGCCAGCTTGCCAGAAAATGAAAACCGTGTCTATGAAGAACTCTTCAACGCTTGTGCCAATGATGCGGCTTGTGCTGCCGACTATCCAAACCTGGAAAGCAGGTTCCAGGCAGTGGTGGATGAACTCAACGCCAACCCAATCATGTTGGAACTTATTGATCCTGATACGGGCGAAAAGTATGATGCGCTTGTTGACGGAGCCGCGTTTGTAAGTGTGGTTTATCAACTGCTTTATTTACCAGAGGCGTATGCAATGTTTCCTAATTTGGTAGCCAATGCCGAGCGTGGAAATTTTGCGTTGCTGCAGCAAATGTGGCCTCTGTTTGCCTTTGATCGTACCAGCAGTTATGGCATGTATTACTCTGTGATTTGTGCGGAGGATGCCGATTTTGACTCTACGACCGCTGCCTCCCAAAATTATCCTCCGTTCATCGCTGATAAACTAGAAGAAGAGTTGCAAAGCTACCTTGATGCTTGTGCATTGTGGCCTGTGGCATTGCTGTCGTCCTTTGTTGACGAGCCGGTGGCGAGTGATATTCCGGTGCTGCTGATGTCGGGTCGCTTCGATCCTATCACGCCGCCCAGTTTTGCCGAGGAAGCGGCGCAGACGTTGCCTAACAGTACGCACATTGTTGATCCATGGGCCAGTCACAGCATTGCTTTTAACGATGAGTGTGTAAATGGCATCATGGATGATTTTCTGGCAAATCCAAATCGGCCATTTGATACTTCCTGTCTGGCAGCCAAACAACCTGCCGATTTTGTGCCGCCTGATGCGATTTCAGTGCCGATGCTGGCTAAATTGGGTCAGCTTGAATCGGGCGTGATGATGCAGATTGGCTTGTCGGCTTTGCTGCTGCTGGCAATTTTGTTTGCTATTCCGGTTTGGTTTGTAGTGTGGCTCATCCAGTCTGGTAAAAGTGACCGGATTCCGCTGCGTGACTCTGAAAAGCGGCTGCGGCTTGTGGGTCGTTTGCTGGTGATTGCCTATGGGGTGTTTGGGGTGATGTATGCGTCGGCGTTAACGGCCGTTCTCTTCATCCCGCTCCTGGAACCCAATCCGATGGCGTCGATGTTGTCTGTGTCTGGTTCCACCTGGCCGATTTTTGCCGCTGGGTGGCTGCTGGTTTTGCTGGCGCTGGGGATGGTGATAACGGCCGTTTTCTATTGGCGGCAGTCGTGGTCTGTGTGGCGAAAAGTGTACTATTCATTCTTGGCGCTGTGTGCTGTAGGGTATGTGATAATTTTGGGCGTGAATGGGTTACTGACAGTTCTATGATAGACGAGAGACCTCCGAGGTTTTTAAAACCTCGGAGGTCTGATTGAAATTCCTACTCATACGCCAGCACATCCCGCACCGTCAGCTTTGAGGCATTTCGTGCCGGAATGTAACTGGCGATGAATGCCACAATCAAAACCAGTGCCAGCCACATAAATGCTCCTGGGATGGAATAAACGTAACTTAGTTTCCCGTTTACAATATGTTGTCCCACTACTAAACTGAGCAGCTTCCCCGCCGGTATCGCAAAGAAAATAGCGAGGAACCAACTGAGCACCGCCATCAGTAACCCTTCCACCAGAATCACGCGCAGAACCGCCCCGTCAGAAGCGCCAACCGCCCGCATGACGCCAATTTCACGGGTACGTTCCAGCACATTCATGCTCATGGTGCCTGCCAACCCCAAGCCGCCTACCAGCGTAATCAACAGCGCCATAATCATCAGCACCGACACAATAATCGAGAACTGCTCCTCCTGTACACCGCGCAGATTCGCACTGGTCTCGATGCGGCTGATGCGGATGCCAACTTCTTGGAAATACTTGTCAACTTGTGCCGCTATCTCAGCCTGTTCGGCCGGGGTGTGACCGCTTGTGACCAACTGCACCTGACGTGTCTGTTCCACTTCCCGCGCCAGCCGCGACACGTAGGGATAATTGGCATATGATTCGTACCACACAGTGATGCCGATGGCCTGATACACGCCGACGATGGTCCA
>JACSSI010001125.1 GCA_014879345.1 Anaerolineae bacterium
GATGGCGTTAATTGGGCCAAAACAGACTGGGCCGTATCGTATGGCGGCACCTGGGATACATCTTTTGGCTGCTTCAGAGGTGGCAAAGACTACAATGATGCCTGTAATGACCAGTGGGTCAGGTATAAAATTCAGGTTCCCGGTGGTGATGACTGCTTTGTGCACCCCACAAGAGGAAAACAATGTATCCCCTTTTACGGCGGCCGTTTTTCAGTGAACTATAAAGGTGGTCAGGGTGACACATATGGCTGGGAAATCCGAGTCAGTGGGGATCCCTATCTGAAAGAATAAACTCCGATTTGGAGACCTGACAGGTTTACAAGACACTTTGTTAGTGAGTTGGTTTTTGCACAGCAACCTGTCTTTACAGACCAGAGCGTTTATAAACCTGTCAGGTCTTGGTCTTGATTTATAGGAGACCTGACAGGTTTACAAGACACTTTGTTGGTGAGCTACCTGTGCCCAGCAACCTGTCTCTACAGACCAGAGCGTTTACCTGTCAGGTCTTGGCAGCGATATTAATCAGGTGGCTGGTTTTACAGGTACTATTTCCTTACATATAGTAAGTCTTTTTAAGGGTAAAATGTTAATTATCAACGTATAAAGAAAAGCGATCTGCTAGCAATTCTAATCTGAATTGGGCAGCCGGCGGAAATTTGTACGGGAACAAAAATTGAGGTGCTGCCATGCAAAAAAGATTGCATCAGTTATTCAAAATGCATCAATCAGTATTCAAAAAAAGAGAAGGCCAGGGACTGGTTGAATATGCGCTTATTTTAGGGCTTGCCGCGCTGGCTGTCATTGCCATTGTGCAGTTAATGCGGCCTGCCATTGAAGAGACATTTCGAAACTTCGCTGACAACGCTCCGGTAGCGCCGCCGTCTCTGGCAAATTACACGCCACCCCCCACCAACACGGTGAAACCGACTTTAGATCCAAAAGCAACCCACACCCACACACCTACCAGTACCAGCACACCAACCAGCACGGCAACTGGTACGGCCACGGCGACACAAACGCCTACAGGCACGGCCACGCCAAGCTGTGCGGGGTATGGTCCATATTTTTTGCCAGGGACAGTTCAGGCTGAAAACTTTGCCTGTGGTGGGGCAAGTTTTGCTTTTATTGACAGCCTTGGGGATGGTGGCCCAGGTTCAGGCGCCTATCGCAAAGATGTGACAACAGCAGGGCCTGACTTGAGCAGTGGCGGCAGTGGGTATTATGCCGGTTGGTTTGTCGCCAGTGAATGGATTTCATATGATGTTGAGATACAAAGCTCTAAAGCATATGATTTGGGGTTCCGGGTAGCGTCTGCTAATAGCAACGGCCGTTTCTTCATCGAGTATGCAAAAGCAAATCAGGTTCTATACACTTCCCCCACCATTTCTGTGCCAAACACGGGGGGCAACAGTTCCTGGAAAACCATAATCCTGCCTTCAGCGCCATTGATAAGTGGCAAAGGTCAGATTAGATTTGTGTTTCAGAACGGTGGTTTTAACCTGGACTACTTTGAAGTTTATGGCGCTCCCCTGCCCACAGCCACCAATACAGCCCAGCCCACAACCCAGCCCACAACAACACCTACCGCTTCAAATACACCGCTGCCTACAGCCACAAACACGCCAACCGCAACACCAGTAGCGGCTTGCAAGGTTTATCCCAGCACCGATGTAACCAAAACCTTGAACGATGCCTGGAAGTTGTGGAACTGGGTAATACCGGGTGAAACATCTTCCATCCTTAGTGTGCCTACTGGTGCAGGTACCGTTACTGATGTCAACGTAGTCAACTTAAAAGGCACCCATTCCGCTAT
>JACSSI010000096.1 GCA_014879345.1 Anaerolineae bacterium
GGCGGCGCTGATGGTGTTGGCCCATTCGGCGGGCAGTTCCAGCAGGCGGATGGTGTGGCCGGTGGGCGCGGTGTCGAAGACGATCACGTCAAATTCCACCGGTTGATCAGCTTCGTTGTCCAGCACCAGGAAGTCGGTGAAGCGGTCGAAGGCGGCCACTTCGGCGGTGCAGGGGCCGCTCATTTGCTCATTAATGACTTCGACCATCGGCGCGGGGAAGATAGCACGAAGAGGAGCCAGGGCACGTTCTTTGTACTCTTCGGTGGCGGTGTCGGGGTCAATTTCCATGGCCCACAGGTTGGCAATACCGGTCAGCGGCGTCATGTGATGGCCGATGGGCTGCTCGAACACGTCGGCCAAATTGGCAGCCGGGTCGGTGGTGATGATGAGGGTACGTTGTCCGGCGTCGGCGTGGCGCACGGCCGTGGCGCAGGCCATACTGGTTTTGCCCACGCCGCCTTTGCCGGAGAAGAAGATGAATTGGGTGTTCATGAGTTTTCCTTTTTAACGCAGAGGCGCGGAGACGGAGAGGGGTTTTCCCTGGCGGCTTTTGCACCTTTGCGGTGAATTTTATTGGTTGGTCGAGCCATTGAGGGCGATGCGAAGTTCTTCCAAGGTTGGATATGCGCCGATTTTGATAACCTTACCATGAACGGCCGTTATCGGCAGCGCTGCCATTTGTTGTTCATGAACCAGGCGCATGACATCGTTGTTGTTCATGAATTTGTAGGGGTGGCTGGTCATCTGGTAGCGTTCGACTGCAATCCCTTCGGTTTGCAGGCTTTGGATCATCTCGCTGACATCCAGTAAGGTTTGGTCTAGTTCCGGTCCGCACAATCCGGTAGGGCAGCACATGGGGGGATCGAAGAGTTCGATAACGGCCGTTTTGTCAGCAATATTTGTTTCGTTAACGGCCGTTGTGGGCATTGTTGTGAAAAGAGAAATAGAGTCGTTCATAGGGGGTTGCATTCCTTTGGTATTTGTTTTTACTTCAAATATTTTTGAACTGATTGGGTAAAAAAAATTAGGTCACGGCAATTTCACTCATGGGTACAACCGCGCCCTGCGGCCCGCAAGTCGGACGGCGCGGTTTGATGCGCTCCGGGGCAAAAAACGCGCTGAAATCCTGGTTGAGTCTGGTTAGTGCCGCTTCGTTAATGGAAAAATAAACCCATCGGGCGTCTACGGCATCCCGTTCCATTTCCACCAGCCCCAGGTCGCGCAGAATGCTCATATGGTGCGAAATCAAGTTGGGTGCCATCTCCAGCGCATCGCCTAGTTCACAGTTGCAGTGAACCCCTTCCATCAGCAAGTGGATCATTTGCAGCCGCTTGGGGTTCGCCAATGCTTTAAGCTGTGCGATGAGCCGTTCCATCGGGACAGGCGGGTGATTCACATCAAATATGTTACCATTAGATAGTTCAAACATTTTTGAAGTATATCTGCAAAACAAATTGCGTCAAGGGCGCAGCCCTCCAAATGACGCATTGACGCAAAATCGTGAAGTTTGTCAGGTGGTTGGGGATGACAAAAAGAGGGGCACGGCCGTTTCCCGCACACAATGATACGCAAACACATACATGCCTGCGGACCAGGCTTGATGCGGATACCCCATGGGTTGTCCGGATCGGCCATGACACCACTCGTTAAATTCCCACTCCTCTTCAACACCCTGCCGATTCACCTGCGCCAGTCTTTCCAACTGCCGCTTCGCTTCGTCCAGCCGTCCCGCCTTCACTAGCGCCGCTACGTAAAAACCGCCCACAAACGGCCAGATACCGCCGTTGTGGTACTGCTCCGGCAGGTTCAGGTTGTTGTTGCGGTAATATTCGCGCCAATCTTTGTTGCCGGGGTGGATCACTGGATGCAGCACGCGCACCGGGTACGGATCGGCGATGCCTACCTGGTGCATATAGTCGAGGATGCGTTTCTCTTGGGCTGGAGAGGCCACGTCAAACAGAATCGCCAGCAGGTTGCCAAAAACGTCGCAGTAATCGCCAAAATCACGAAAAGCGACATAGGGGAGGAAGAACGGCCGTTTTACCAGCACCGGCCCCACCTGACTCAACGTATGCGTCCATTCCGTGTGACCAGGGCAGCCTGGTCCCCATTCGGCTTCATTTTCCGCCCCCACCCAGAGCACAATCCGAATTTTATGGCGCACATCATCGGCCATGCCAGCATAACGGGAACCATCGTATCCTGCTGCTTGAGCCATCTCGGCCATGCCGCGCAGCGCCGCATACCACAACACGTTGTCATAGAGGACATTAAAGCGGTTGGCTAACAGATCGGCCCAATCGGCCGCTTCATGCACTTCCAACAAACCGCAGCCGTTGGAGTCCTGGTAACGCAGCCAGAGCAGCGCTTTTTCCAGCAACGGCCACTGCGTCTGCAAAAAGGCGGTGTCACCGGAAACGCGGTACTGGAATAAATGCCCGAGAATAAACCAGAGATTGGAGTCTATTGAACCGGCGTTTGTATGGTCTAAACGGCCGGTTGCCACGCTGACGTTGTTGGGAATGGCTCCCAATTCCGACTGCTGCCCGCCGAGCGTCAGCAGCGAGGTCCGTAGGCAAATTTCATGACCCGGCGACAGCAGCGCACCGAGCGCCGTAATCACGCTGTCCCGCGCCCAGACGTGGGGATAGCCTTCGGGTGAGGCCATCAAGCCGATAGGGCTGCATTCACTTTTAAGAATGATTTGCGCTTTTTCCAGGGCGATGTCGGTTAAGGGGGTCATGGTGTCTATTTTCTATTCGCTGTCTGATGGCAAAAACTGTTCGATGGCATCCAGCGCATGAGCGGCATAAATGGAACCCGGGCCACCGGCCATCAAGACGCCCACGCCAACCGTTTCCAATAATTCGGCGCGGGTGGCGCCTGCTTTAACGGCGTCATGGGTGTGGTAGGCAATGCAGCCGTCGCAGTGGACGACAATGCTAATCGCCAGGGCCATCAACTCTTTGACTTTGCCGGGTAGGGCGCCATCGTCCATCGCTTTGCGGTGCAAGCGGGCAAAGCCGCCCATCGGGCCGGGCAGTTCCCGCCCCAATTGACCCAGCCGTTCTTCGAGATGTTGATGATAACTGAGGTAATCCGTACTCATGAACCTCCCTCCATTTTTTGCTGCATGGCGTCCATTTTTTCTTTAGCCTCTAAAGCAGCCTGGTAAAAGAGTTGGGCAACGGCCGTTTCATCCACCGTCTGCATGGGCGTTAAGGCTTTGAGATCGGCAAAGGAACAGTCTGTTTCCGAGGCCAGGGCGGCTGTGCCGCGCATCACTTGGGCCGCCACTTGCCGGGCGTCACCCGGAGATAAACCTGCATCCATGCCCGCCTGGGTCATCCCTTCCAATACCGGCAGCAGAGAGCGCATGGCTGCGCCGCTGAGACCGACGCACCAGTTGATTTGTTCGTCCTGCACGGCAATGGTCTCTCCCAGGATGCCGAGAACGGCCGTTACTAGTTCTCTGGCTTCTGTCGTCGCCGTTTTGCCATACACCACCGGATTCATGCCCGCGCCCACCAGCGAAGGGGCGTTAGGCATGACGCGCACCACAGCCACGCCGGGCGGCACGATGGCTTCCAGCCGCGCCAGGGAAATCATGGCCGCAAAAGAAACAACCACCTGACCCTGGTGCAGTTGAGCCGCAATGCTTTGCAGCAAGTCGGGCACGACCTTGGGCGAAGGAGAAAGAAGGATTAGGTCAGCCGTACAGGCCGCTTCATCGGGCAGAGGCACGGCCCTCACGTCAAATTCGGCCGCAGCGGCCTGCCCCCTTGTGATATCTGCGTCACAAACCACAATATGAGCAGCGGGTACACCCACCGACAGCAGTCGTGTGATCAAAATGCGTCCGATATTACCCACACCAATAACAGCAAAGCGCTGCTCGTGCAACCCATCTGTTTTCATGAAAGACTCCCTTATTTCAATAGCTTTTTACGAAAAATCGGAGTACCGGCTTCATTTGATTAACACTTCAAGCCGGTACTCCAAACATTGTTGACCGAAAATGACGATTAATTTGCCGACATCGCGTCAGCAATCCAGGTCATCACTTCGGTGTCTTGGGGGATACGGCCGGCAGCGACCAACTTCTCGTTGATGACCAGTCCCGGTGTAGACAAAATATTGTATGACATGATTTGACCGTAATCGGTCACTTTGACGATTTCCGCTTCGACGCCCATGTTGGCGACGGCGCTTTTGGCAGCAGCTTCCACTTTTTGACAATTGGAGCAGCCCGGACCTAAAACTTTAATAGATAACATAATAAAAAAACCTCCAGATTTGTGTATTTTAAGGACATTGAATAACTCCCTGCGCCCAGAGACAGCCGCCACAGGCCGGGAACTCATTACCAAAACAATCTTCTTCATTGGTTTCCGACATTTCGCAGCCGCCGCAAAAAGTGCAGGGCGCAAAACCAAAACTTTGCACTTTCTGCCGGTAAGCCAGGTAGTCGTCGTCCAGCCAGATGTCGGGCAGGCTCTGCTCGTTGACATTGCCCACGACGTGTCGCCGTGACACATGCGGTTTGCCGTGCAGGTAGCTGGTATGTGTGTGCATGAGAGGCCAGCAGGGGCTGACGCCGCCATCCCAACCAATCGACATCGTGCCGCTTTCAATAAAATTACAAACGTCGGTGGCTCCACCCAGGCTGTTGCCGGCAAAGTTCACGTTATAGCCGCTTTGCAGGGCTTGCAGGAAAGCGGCGCGCGTCTTTTCGTTGATATCCATGCGCGGCAGGCTGAGCTTGGCGTGGGTGGGTGAGGACATGTAGGTGACATCGCGCAGGGTGCGGGTGTAAAGCATTTCTGGCTGCATATTGGCCGTGTAGGGCAGTACATTGCTCACCGAGAAGTATTTAGCGCCCAGGGAACGGCCGAGCCGCAGTACCTCCGGCAGATCGTCAATATTGCGTGCCATGGCGACAAAGGCGATGCCAATTTCAGGGCGGGGGTAGTGGCCGCCGGGGCGCATCTTACGGAAACGAGACAAATTTGCCACCACCTTGGGCAGTTGTGCGCCAAGACGCACATCGGCGTAACTTTCTGGCGTCGCCCCGTCAATGGATACCCAAATGATGTCTAAACCAGCCTCGATGAGTTGGCGGGACCGTTTTTCGGTGAGCATAGTGCCGTTGGTGATCAGTTCCACCTGCGCTCCAATAGCTTTGGCGCGGGCGATCCAGGCAACGGTTTGTTTGTGGAACAACGGTTCGCCCAGCCCGCCAAAGAAAACGGTGGGCATGGGTGACATCTGCCGCACCCCTTCCAGAATTTGGTCAAAAGTTTCTTCGGTCATGCGGCCCAGGCTTTCATCCCAGCCATTGCGAATGCAGGTGCGGCAGGCGATGTTGCACTGGTCGGTCGGCTCGATGTAGACCTTGGTCAGTTGGGTGACGGGCCGGTGCATTTGCAGGCGGTTGCCGCCGTTCTCCAGGCGGAATTTGGCACCGGGCTGGAGTCCAAACTGCGCCGCCATTTCCGGTGGGAATACCAGGCGTCCTTGTTCGTCAACTTCCCCCCAGAGCGTCGGCTTACTATTCATACAATGACCTCGATAGTTGGCTCCACAATAATGTCTGATTTCACCGAGTTGGCGACCAGACTGTATTTTTGCGCCGATTGCAGCCCCTTTTTGACGCGGGCTTCAATGACCGCTGGCTTTTCGCCATTAGCCGCCACCCGAATATGGGGCCAGAGCTTGACCTGGGTGAAGATTTCGGTGCGGTCGAGTTCGATGAGTTTGGTGCCTTCGGCGCGGCATTCGTAACTTTGTAAGTCCAGCTTGAAGCGCTCCGTGGCCCAGATAAACATCATCATAACGCAGGTGTTGACGGCGGCGACAAAGGCGTCTTCGGGGGTGAACACGTCGGGGTGACCCTGGGCATCGGGCGGGGCGGAGAAGGGCATCTCCGGGCCGTTGCCCATGACGATATGACCCCAGTGTTCTCCTTTCCAGTTGACGGTGGTGTGGTAAACGGCCGTTTTGCTCATAAGGTTGGCTCCAGTTCTCCCCAGAGAGTGGCGTATTCATGGTCTAACATCTGCAAGTAGGCGGTTTCGTCTGCTGCGGGCACAGGGTTGTAAATTTTCACCTGTTCCAGTAACTCGGCGGTGGTTTCGGGCGACGGCCGTTTTCCCATTTGCTTAAATTGTTCTAGCAGCGGCGGCAGAGCGATCAGCGTCACCGCTGCGCCGTTGATCTGCACGGTTTGCACCGGAATGCCGGAACCGCAGGCACAGCCAGCTACTTTGGACTGCTGTTCTTCCGCTTCGATGAAATGGCCTTCACGGCGGCTCCATTTTTTGTCCAGCAGGCTGTCTACTAAATCGGCGATGGTAACGGCCGTTTCTGCCACTGCCTGCTGTCCCGCTTCATTCAAACGGCGCAGTCCTGCTGGCTGCCCCATGCCGCGCCCGGCCACAATATCCGTGACGACCACGCTGGCGGCCGGTTTGCCGGAGTATTGCTCGGTGGCGCGGGCGGCGCAGCGCAGTTCGCAGCCGTCCACGGCAATCGTCGGGTAAAAACGAGCAAAAGCGCGGTCGCCTTCGCCTCCAGCCAAAAAGAGTGGCAGGCAAATCGTCACCGTATCATCCGGGCGCAATTCTTCCAGCACTTTCAGCGCTGCCAGCCGGGTGACAGTACCCTCAGCCATCTCTTCACCGGAACAGGCCACAATGCCGACTTTCTTTTGCGGTAAATTAGGCATCTTCTTCACCTCCTTGCAAGTTGTCAATGACGGCGCTGACCTCTTCGGCCAGGGCATGGGCTAACTGCAAGCCACCTTCGTTTAATTCGGCAATCCCATTCGGTTTGAACTGACGGTAACGGCGGTAAACGTCCAGCACGGCAAATTCTTGCGCCACCTCGCCGCCGCTTTCCTGCACCATCTTGGTGGCGCAGGCCAGTTTGCAGCCGTCGATGGTGATGGCGGGATTGGCAGCGACGGCGGCACAGGCATTTTCTTCGCCCATGACCAGCATGGAGAGCGCCACCAACTGCGCCGTTTCGGGGCGCAGGTCTTCAATAACCTCATAAGCGGCTTCACGGCTGACTGTGCCGTAGGTTTTGCCAATGCCGCTGCATGGCACAATGATCACTTTTGGGCTCATAGGTCTTCTGCCTCCTCTTGCGCCTGGACTTTCATGATCTCAAGGTAGGCTGTGGGCGTCAGCAGGCTGGCCTGGTCGGCGGCCCAGTCGGCGGCTTCGATGACGGCCAGCCAGCCTTCGCCGTAGGGGTCTTGATTGATGATTTCGGCTTCCAGTTCCAGCTTTTCGTTGACGGTAACAATCACGCCTCTAACGGGGGAGGCGAGTTCAATGTCTACTTTGATGGTTTCGATGTTGGCGAAGGGGTCGTTGGCGGAAACGGCCGTTGCCACTTCTTTCACCTCAGCAAAGGCCACATCGCCGTTGCGCTGTTGGAAAAAGTCAGACACGCCCACCGTTACTTGATCGCCGTCCGCCATTGCCCATACACCTTCCGGGGTGTAAAAACGGTCGGTTGCCACCCTAAAGGTAAACTTGTCCAATGTGTATTCCAGGTTGTCACTCATAAGACACTCTCCCTAATTTGTCACGTAATCAATTCAATATATGTTGAATTATACTGATCCCAAAACCGAATGATTAGTGACAATGATCACATATTTGATATGACAGTAACGGTAATGACTAAAGCAGAACCTTACTCATGAATTCACCTCACTTTGCCTGTCTGGGAGCGTCAACGGAATGAAGCGGCGTGTGATTTCCTGACAGCATTCAGCTACACACGCCTGGTTAGCTTGATAATAGACCCACTTGCCCTCTTGCCGCGTCGTCACCAGGTTGGCCTGGCGCAGTACAGCCAGGTGGTGGGAAATGGTGGGCTGCTGCTGGTCGAAGTGATCACAAAGATCACTGACGCTCATTTCTCCGTTTTGCAGCAGGTGCAAAATCTGCTGCCGTGTCTCGTCAGCCAGCGCCCGCAGGAAATCGTCAAAATCACAGCAGATCATCGTTTCCTACTCCAGTTTAGCAGCAGCAAACTGCTGACTGATCACAGCCTGACAGGCTGGACAGATGCCCGACAAAAGGAAGGCGGCCAGTGGAGCCAGATCGTCTACAACAGCCGACGGGCAGTGCGGCCTGGCTGCCTGCTCTGTTTTTTGCTGCCAGCAGGCGGCGCTTAAGCGGCCAACGGCCATTTGCCCTATTTGCTGCGCCTCAGATAGGGTCTGCATAATCGCCAGACATTCATCTGTCTCTGCCCGTGCCAGCCTATCCTGAGCGCGTGTCACCATCTCAGCCATCTGCCGCAAGTCGGCTAAAAGTTGTTGGCGGTTGGCAGTGTCCATCAAGACCCTTCCAGATTCCAGGCGCGGATTTGCGCCTCCACTTTGGTCAGATCAAACACGTTTGGATTGCTGGCGACGCCCCATTCTCGCCAGATGACCTGCCCATTCGCGTCTAGCAGCAGCAGCATGGGGGCGCGTTGGATGTCGTAGCTGCGCTGTAAATCCGGTCGTTCGTCTAAAACGAGGCGATGGACGGCAATGTGGGCGCGGTTTTCGGCGGGCCAGGCGGCTATCACGGCGTCGGCTTTTTGGTAAAGCTCGATAACGCATTCACACCCTTCTTCGTTGTTGAAGAAGAGCAGGGCGGGCTGGTTGTTAAGTTCGATGGACGAATCGGCGGCGATGAGAAACGGCCGTGCCACCTTCACCCCCAGCAGCAACATAATCGTGCCAACCAGCAAGAGCCAGACCTGCGGTTTGTGAACCTGAATTACGCCAGCCATAAGAAATACAATCCCATGCCCATCATCACCAGCCCGCTGCCGGTCTCCAGCGCCACCGACCAGCGGCCAGCCTGCCGCAGCCCTTTCAGCGCCGCCGTAAACGTACCGGCCAGAATGATGGGCACACCCCGACCGAGAGCATAGACAAAGAGCAGCGCCGCACCATAGACAACGGCCGTTTGCTGCACCATCACATAAGTCAAAATTGCCAGCAGCACCGGCGTGGCGCACTGCGAAGCCACCAGGCCGGAAACCAGCCCCAGGGCAAACGCGCCGGGCAAGCCGCGCCAGCCGATGCGTTCACGCAGCCCCGCCACGCCGCCGGGTAAGTTTATTTCCAGTGCGCCCAGCATACTTAACCCCAGCCCAAAACAGATAAAGGCCAACAGGTAGTAACCCGAACCGGCCAAGCCGGTCAAGGCGCTGCCCAGCAGGGCGGCGATCACGCCCAAGAGCATGAAGGTGGTCGCCAGACCCACGGCAAAACCAAGCGACAGGCTGAAAGCGCGGCCGCGTGTGGGCGCAGTCGTGCCGCCGACGTAGCTCACCACCAGCGGAATCATGGCGATGTTGCAAGGGCCAATGCTGGTGACGACGCCGCCTAAAAAGACGAGGCCGAACACAAACAATTTGCCTTCTGAAAAAATAGCGCTGCCCCATTCCATGTCGATTTTCCCTGATTTTAATGACGTGAACTGCGGGCGGGCGCGGCTTGTGGTTGGGGAACGGCCGTTTCCACACTCGCCAGCATGAGCAGCGTCATCACCACCGCCGACGTCAGGCACCAGGCGCAGACCGCACCGATGACAAACGGCTCCAGGTAGGTGAGATAAATGGAAAAGAGCACGCCAAAAGCGCTCATCGCCAGCAAGGCCAGCGCCGTCCACTTTTCGCCCTGCCACTTGCCCCAGGCCCAGACAGCCAGGATAGCGACGTAGCCCAGAACACCCAGGACGCCAATCGGAATACCAAAAAGATAGGCGTATGTGCTGGTTTGTACGGCGTTGCAATCGCCAACGGGGCCGCAGACGGCGGCGACGGCCTGAGTTTCCACATAGGCCAGGTAAGCGGCCACACCCAGGCCAAGCACCGCCAAAAAAGGCAGTGCGGTCTGAACCCAAGCCGGGGGCTGCTTCTTTATTTTGCCCTGTCTGGCTTGCCACAGGCGCACGGCCGTATAGCCCAGCGCCAGCACCATGCCAATGAGGATCATCACTGCCAGCAGAAAGCCATCGCGGGCGGGCTGGGCGGCAGTTTCAGGTGTAGAAAGGGGCGCGGTTGTTTCTGGAGAAACGGCCGTTTCTGCGGGAACTGCTATTTCTGCGGGAACTGCTATTTCTACGGGAACTGCCGTTTCTAATTCAGGCAGAAACCATGCCAACCCCGGCGCTTGCGGCCAACCGATGCCGCCCGCCGCCAGGTGCTGCTCAATCAGGCCGGGCAGTTCGGCTGGAATCTGGTCAGAACCAATGAGTACCGTGTCGCCTATTAAAAGGAAAGGTACACCGATGGTTTCTCGCGGTATGCCCAGAGCTGCGCCCAAATCAAACAGGTGTTCAAACTCTTCGGCGTTGGTCAGCTCAACCAGTTCTAGCTGCCACTGGTCGCCATACTGCGCCGCCAGCGGTGGCAGCACATTTTCTTTGACCCAGGCACAATGGCCGCAGCCTTCCATCCAAAACATGACGGCGTGCACGGTGGGTTGTTCTGAGGACTGGGCGAGTGTGGGGGCAACGGCCGTTGCCCCCAACAGCAGTACAATCAATAACAAAACAAATCTTTTTTGCATCATAATTTACCCTTTTCTTTTGCTGGTTGTTAGCCGTAAGCCATCATGCGCGTGTTACGGAACCAGGTGATGGATGACGGTTTAAGACAGTGCTATTGTCACAAAATCCAGCCCCAAAGCGCGGTTCAAATCTGCGCCCACGTTCGCCAGATAGCCTTTGGCCATATTCAGGGCATAGTCGCGTGTTTCAACGAGCGGGTTGGCAGTTATGGCCGTGCGCATGGCATAAAACGCCTGTACCTCGTCTGAAGGCAAATCTTTTCCGGCACGCTGCCGGGCAACCAGGTCGGCACGTACCATTTCAAATTGTTGGTCTAGATCCGCGGCATTGGGGTCGGCTTCCAGGTTGGCAACAGCTTGCAGATACTGCTGC
>JACSSI010001126.1 GCA_014879345.1 Anaerolineae bacterium
AATCCACTGATTACGATGTTCGTGGGATGCTGCGGCTTGCTCTGATTCGGGAGCAGATTCTATCTCTTCGTTTTCTACACCATCGGGATCATTGTAGGTGTTGGTTTCTTCTTCACCAGCCATGTTACGCCTCCTCAATTCTTACCTTCGCCAAGACTAGACATAATTATAGCGGAAAACGAAATTGAGTAAAAGGCAAAACAAAAGGCAGAAAGATGCAGGCAGCAGAAACGGCCGTTTCCACATCAGCATTCCCGTACACTCAAAATTTACTCACCCAGCACAAAAATCGTGCCAAACCGTCCCGTCCTGCCCCTTTCTGCGCGGTGCGAAAAGAAAAGGTCTGTGCGACAGGCTGTACACAGGCCAGACAATTCGATTTGCTGCACACCTGCATTTGCCAGATTGCGCCGGTTGGCTTCTGGCATATCAAAGTGCGGGCCATTGCCTTGAGAAAACGGCCGTTTCTCCCCCACCGGCGCCACAAACAAATCATCAGCATCGGGGAAGGTCTCGTGAACGGCCGTTATCACCAATTCCCCCACCTCATAACAACACGGCCCAATACACGGCCCAATCCCAGCCAGAAGCTGTGCGGGATCACTGTCAAACGCCTGCACCATCGCACGTACCATCGAGCCAGGCAAATCCTTCACCGTCCCTTGCCAGCCCGCATGTCCCAGGCCAATAGCATGATGCGCCGGATCATAGAGGAAAATAGGGGTGCAATCGGCAAAATTCATCGTCAGGGCGCAGCCCGGTTCATTGGTGATAATGCCATCCACACGCGGCATCCAGGTGCCATTGTTGGCCTGCGTCACCTGCGCCACATCATTGCCATGAACCAGATGGGCATGGACAACCGTATCCGTATCCCGGCCATACATGCCATACGCCCGCCGCCGGTTGGCATAGACCCGCTCCTTCTCATCCGGCACGGATACGCTCAAATTGAGTGTGTCAAACGGCGCCGCACTGGTTCCCCCCTGGCGTGTAAAGATGGCGTGGTGTAAACGACCCGCCCTGAGCTTGCCGAGGGAGCCGTTTTCCGGCAAACTTTCAAAGCGAAACAGGGGAATTCCATTTTGGTGATCTGATAGCATAGTTACCTCAGGTTAAAAAATTGCAGAGTGACCTTGCAACTTGCTGCCCTGCCACCTTGCCCCATTTATCTTACCATAATGTCTGCGTCATGCCTGTTTGTATGTTATAATGCACAGGAACATTTGAGCTAAGAATTGATATGGCAAAAAAGAAAACCACCTCTACCATTGGTTCAAAACCAAAAACGACCAGTTCTAAAAAGAAAGTAACGGCTCGCACCAAAGCCACGCGGGGCGTTACTGGTTCCAAACGGAAGCCAGCCACGCGCAGCACCACCCCTGCCAAAAAGAAAACGCCAACGAAAAAACCAGGCTTTCATTTGAATATGCCGCAAAAGGCATTGATTGCTGGCATTATCATTATTTTCATAACGGCCGTTCTCGTACTCAGCTTACTCTCCCCCAGCCAGGGACAGTTGACCTCTGCCCTCGCCAGCCTGATGTGGCAGGCATTTGGCTGGGGCGGCGTCATCGTTCCCATCATTACCGGCATTTTAGGCATCTATCTGGTGTTGTGGGGCATGGAACAACCACCGACAGTCCCAATCTATCGCGTGCTCGGCTTCAGCCTGTTTTTTATTGCCTTTGCCGCCTTCGCCTCTCTGGCACAAATCTTAAGCGACAATGCACTGAACGATTTCTGGGCTGTCGCTGAATCAGAAACAGGCGGTGGTTATTTTGGCGGCATGATTGGCTATATCCT
>JACSSI010001127.1 GCA_014879345.1 Anaerolineae bacterium
TGTAGAGCACGGCAGGGCCGTCACCCGCTTTGTAAACCCAAGCCCCTGCCGCATCCCGATGGCGGATGCGAAAGTCTTTAGGCTCGTGCCGCACCTTCTCGCGGATGTCGATGCCTTCGGCGGCCTGATAGCGGTACGTGGTCACGATGGAAGCCGACTTGTTCGGCGTGCCATTGATGCCAAGTGTCTTGAGTATCCCCTTGCCATCGCAACCGGCGTGACAGTTCACCACTACGGGGACGGTGTTCCCGGCCTTCAGTGTTAGGGACTGCTTATGGCTCTTCCCGTCCGCTTCGTGGATCGGACAATACGCCACATAGCTATCGCCGGATTTGGTGGGCTTGCAGCCTAGCCGGGTTAGGGCGTCAACAGCTTGTTGAAGGGCTGGGGTCATTTCGCACCATCCTTGCGGGTGACGGTGCTGGCGGCCACCACGGGATTGGCAGGTTTCTTCAGGCGTAGGACAGGCCGTCCTGGTGGCACCAGCGGCGGCGATGGTGGTGTGGGGGGCGGTGGTACAGGGACCGCCGGTGCGGGCGGTTTAGGCGGCTTCTTGGCCTTGGCTTTAGCCTTCTTGGCGGCCTTCCATTCAGCCAATCGTGTGCGGGCAATCTCCACTTGCTCGGCAGTAACTTCACCAGCGGGCTGTCCGTCTAGGTCGTAACGCACCGCTCCCGGCTGGGTCAGTGCCTTGAGGTACTGAAACCACGCGCAGCGCAAAGTTAGGGCGCGCTTTAGGCCGGATAAATCCAACTCTGGATGGCACGCAAGGATGGCGTGGTGGATACCGATGGCCAAAGGCTTTGGGTCACTGCCAAACAGGTCCATGTGCTCCTTGAGGAATGCCTGGACGTGCTCAACACGCACCCGGAAAGTGGGGCGCTCGGCAGTGGTGTCGGTAGTGGTGGAAATTTGGGGGGATTTTGGTATGATTGTGTTCACGAATATTTCCTTCGACGCCTCACAGCGTCACATTGAACCCCGCTGGTACGGGGTTTTTTGTTGCCCGTAAGAAAGACAGCCACACGAAAGCCACCAGCACGCAAGCGCGGCCAGTGGCGGTTCTTTTGGGGTTGGGGTGCGGGTCCATCCGTGCGGCCTTAACGGCTACACGATCAGGATAGGGCCAGTAAGAGCATATCGAGCCGCTTGGCTACCCTAGGATTCCAGGCGCGAAGCGTGGAGAGTGGCCACGCCTTGACGCTACGGCCAATGCGGACGGTGCGGGGCGGGATGTCGCCGCGATTGAGTCGGCGCTCAACGTCCTGACGGCAAACGTCTAGGGCGACGGCCAGCAGCTCGATTTTGACGGTGGGATCAGAAGCAGAATGCGGTGCGTTTAACACGGTAAAGCCCTCGAAAGAGTGGGCCACCACCGCGATAGGGTCAAGCAAATTCAACCTAAAGTTAATTACTCCGCTGGAGTTAGTTACTCCGGTTGTTATAAGCTATTGCTATCACGGTGACGGCAGTAGTGGCCTCTAAATGGAGGCGGCCTGTCATTGTGTGATTTGGCAACGCGCTATCCGCCAAGATTATTCGCGTTGCCACTCATTCAGGAGGTCAGCTTAATACGCTGATTTCCATAATACCAGCTAGGATTGTAACAGAGAGTCTGTAGTGTTGTAACAGAGAGTCGAGGGGAAATAAATTCAGGCAGCACAGCATTTTGCGCGCCATCCGTAACAAAGTATTTTGTATTGCGCCAGCCGCAAATAAAAACCCCGATCAGCCATGCGCCGGTCGGGGTTTCTTGTTTCTGGTGGGGTGGCGTTTCTGCACCCCATGGGATTCCAAGCAACACGT
>JACSSI010000097.1 GCA_014879345.1 Anaerolineae bacterium
TTGCAGGAAACCAACGAGGTGAGGCAAGGCAAATTCGCTTAATTCGGCGAAAGCGGTCACGTCGTTATGCAAAATACGCTTGTGGCATTGTTGCTGCCAACTCTGAGATGGTTCTGATATACCCATTTTTTAATGGTGGTGGAGTAAGAATGGGGGCAGTATAACATAACAACAGTTGTTAAGTGCAGTGGTTACGTAGGAAGTTTGTACGTTTTACCGGGAAATTAACATATAACTTGGAACAATCAACAATCAACTGTTAACTTGTTGCTTAAAGTGAGGCGCATTTCACAGATACTTACTGCTTAACCCGCTTTAGCCACAAGGCGCTAAGTGCCAGCAGTAGGAGGAGACCCATTATTAGCGAGACCATACCGGTAACTTGCGTGGTGGTGGAAAAGGATTGCAAGGTAACGGCCGTTGGTACATTTCCAGGTTCCGCCATTAAGAAAGGCGAAAAAGTGGTGGTGTTGCCACTGGCCCAGGTGTAATCTCCTGTTATGCCATGATCACCATCAAGGAGTTCTTGCCAAGACCCGGTATCTTCAAAATGGAAAACGGCCGGATTCGGCACGGTTTCTGGTACTTCACTGGTTAATGCCCATAGTGTTACTTGGGTTGTGGCGTCATATTCTGGTGTGATGGCAAAACAACGTTTGGCATAATCGGGGGAATTTGCGCCAGTAGTGGTGCAAAACTCGGTTCGTAGATTGACCGGTTTTATGGTGACGGTGGTGCTGCCTAAACCGTTGTTGGTCGTTGTTAAATCGACACCACGATAAACATCTTCATTCTCGCTGTTTTGCACTTGCAGGAAGTTGGCCGTGGTGTTGGTTCCAACAGAGCGCGTTTCTTGGAGAACGCCACCAAGGTGGCGAAAGCTGCCATCGACGGTGAAGTCATGCGCTGGTTCCAGGGTGACGATACCGCCATGTTGATAGTAATTGCCACTAACTGTTAAAGCGCTATCAAAGTTGACCTCTCCATTATATTGGTCAGTGATGTAGATATTGGCTACTGCACCACCAAAAGCGGCATCAATTAGCGCGTTTTTGTCAGAGGCGCTGCCAAAGTAAACGGAGTCTGTGCTGCCTGGTGTGGTGTTACTCAGCCAATTGTTTGAGGTAGACCAATTATTGTCTGTGCCGCCACCGTCCCATAGAAAACCAGGGACGAAGACGTAGGCTGCTCCGCTCTTGTCACCATCATCATCTTTTTCATTGGCTCCGCTAACAACCGTTTCGCCATCTATCGCTACAGCCCTGCCAAAATAGTCCCTAGCTGCGGGGTCACTGGCTATTATCTTCTGCTTCTGTGTCCATAGCCCGGCTGAGCGATCAAAGATGTAGAGTGAACCACTATTCTGACCGCCATCATCATCGAAATGTGCTCCAACAACGGCTGTTTCTCCCGAGATAGCCACTGAATATCCAAACAGATCGGATGCTGCCGCATCATTGGCCCTAAGTTTTTGCTGTTCGTGCCAAATATTTTCTTCTCGAACGAAGATATAGGCTGAACCACTGAGATCTCCTCCATCATCATCTCTATGGGATCCAACAATAATTGTGTCTTGTGAGACAGCTACTGAATACCCAAATGTATCATCCATAGCCAGATCGCTGGCGGCTAGTTTCTGTTGTTGGCTCCATATTCCGTTTTCTCTTGTGAAGACGTAAGCGGCACCACTATCAAGACCATGATCATCATCTCGATTAGCTCCGATAACGGCCGTATTCCCCGATAATGATACAGAATTGCCAAAGTCATGATAGGATTGTGGATCATTGGCAATCAGCTTCTGCTGTAAGCCCCATAAGTCGTTCTCTCGTACAAAAACGTAAGCTGACCCACTGTAACTTCCTGAATGATCATCCCGAATTGTGCCAATAATAGTTGTATCGCCGTCCACATCGACAGAGTAACCGAAGTAGTTGTATGTAGTGGCATCGCTGGCTGTTAGCTTTTGCTGCTCTGTCCATACCCCATTTTCGCGTTCAAATACATAGGCTGCCCCATTTGCATCTGGATCACTGCTATAGTACCGGTGAGCACCCACCACAACCGTATCGCCATCTATTGCTACAGAGTAACCAAAAACCAATCCTGGTTCTGCATCGCTGGGTGTTAATATTTGCTGTTCTGTCCATACGCCTGCCTGTCGTACGTATACATACACATTGCCATGATCTGTAGACCCATCCCAGTTAAACAAATCATAGGGTGCGCCAATAACGGCCGTGTTTCCAGAGACATCCACACTCCAGCCAAAGTAGTCATTTTCGGCGGCATCGCTGGCGGTTAATTTGTTCTGTTCTAACCACGGCTGTGTGTTGACGTCGGCTGCCAGTGAAGATTGGATTTTCGTTTGGATGAACTGTTCTTTGAGGCGTTGCCATTCGCTTGTGGATGACCGATTTTGAAACGGCGTGTGGGCCTTCTTTTGGTTTAGCGGAGCGGCATAAGTAGTGCCGATAAATAAGAAAAGTGTGCTGAATAGGAAGATTAGGGTGATGGCTCGTTTTATCTTCATTTTGTTACCTATTTGGACTAACGCTACTGTTGTATTGTTTAAACTGATTTGTCTTCTGAATAATGAATGAATTATCTTTTATTTGGATGTGAAAAAGGAAACGGCCGTTACCAACAATCAGCTAGAAACAATAAACTAAAAAACTGCTAACAAAAAAGATTGACGATTGATGGGAATCAATCGTCAATCTAAAATCGTTAATCGTAAATCTTTACAAACCGCGTTCACCACGAATATAGGGCACACCCAACGCCGCTGGCGCACCGAGACGCTTCTTAATCGCCTGCCGTGAGCCAATAATCAACGCTAGAATCGTCAGAATGTAAGGTGTCATTTGCAGGAAGAAGCCATAGTTTGAGTTAACATAAAGCGGATTGGCGAAGCCCAGCAAAATCGCTGGCCCCTGTAAATCCAGAATGCCACGCCGTAATGCACCAAAGAGATACGCACCCAGCGCCGCCCGCCACGGGTTCCACTGCGCAAAAATTACCAAACCAATCGCAATCCAGCCCTGCCCGGATGTCGTTTGTGTGCTGTACCAGCCAGGGGATACAGACAAGCTAATGGTTGCGCCAGCCAGGCCAGCCAAACAGCCACCAATAAACACATAAAAATAGCGAGTGCCATACACGCTCACACCCATCGTATCGGCGGCATCCGGCTTTTCACCGACAGCCCGTAAGTGCATTCCCGGGCGCATCCGAAAAATGTAGTACCAGGTAAATGGAATCAACAAATAACCCAAATACACCAGCAAACTATGGTTCGCAAAGAACACAGGCCCAATAAACGGAATCTGAGAGAGCAAAGGAATATTAAAGGCAGGTACCAATTGCGGGCTTTGGCCTGATAAGCCTTCGCCTAACACCAGCGCTAATCCTGTGCCTAAAAATGTGAGAGATAGACCGCTGACAACCTGATCTGCCTGAAAATGGATGGTAACGAGACCGTGCGCCAGGCTTAGAATGCCACCCGCAATAATCGCTGCTAGTAGACCCAGCCATACATTGCCAGTTGATAAAGAGGTGCTGAAACCGGCCATTGCGCCCAGAAGCATCATGCCTTCCACACCCAGGTTGAGAATGCCGGCACGTTCGGCAAAAATCTCGCCAATGGCGGCAAATAATAAAACGGTACCGGTTGCTAAACCAGCGTGGAGGATAATCTCTAAATTCATGCGGGTTCGACCTCCCCGGCTGCCGGTTTGTGCAGCCGAACAAAACGAATCTGATAACGTAACAGCACGTCACTGCTAATCACCATGAACAGGATGATGCCTTGCAGCAGTTGGGAGAGGCCAGCCGGTTGAATTTCACGGCCAGCTACGAGCAGTGCCCCAAACAATACCGAGACCAAAATGACGGCAAATGGGTTGAGCTTGGCTAACCAGGCAATGATAATTCCGGTAAAGCCATATCCTGGAGAAATCCGCTCTTGTAAACGATGGACGACGCCGGTAATTTCTGTCATGCCAGCCAGGCCAGCCAACGCCCCGGACAGCATCATGACTAAAATGATGTTGCGCACGATGTTGATACCGGCATACCGTGCTGCTTCTTTGTTATCACCAATCAGCTTGATTTCATAGCCCCATTTGCTGCGTTCTAAAATCCACCAAACGACCACGGCCGCGACCACGGCAATGATGAACCCTAAATGCAAGGTCATGCCAGAGATACGCTCCAAGCCGATGGCTGTCATAAAGGTGGCTAATCCTCCACCGGTTTCGATGAATTCGCTGTAGGGTCGGGCATAGTCGGTGATGCGTGCCAGCCAAGCTGATTTCTCGAAAACGGGTGTCATCTGGAAACCGGCGTCACTCCATTTGTTAAAAATCCAGAAATTGTTCCACAGGATAGCAACGTAGTTGAGCATCAGGGTGGTGATGATTTCATTAACTTGCAGTTTGGCTTTCAGCACGCCGGGGATGAAGCCCCAGGCAGCGCCGCCAACCATGCCCATGATTGCCATGAGCGGCAATACGATGAAACCAGATGTTTCTGGCGGAACCAATGGCACGAGTACCACCAAACTGGCGAAAAAGGCACCCATGTAGAATTGGCCTTCAGCGCCGATATTCCACAATTTCATCTTGAAAGCGACGGTACAAGCCAGACCAACCAGGATGAGCGGCGTCGCTTTTACCAGGGTGTCGGAAATGACGGCCCAACTCCCGAATGTTGCCTGAAAGAAGAAGTTCATTACTCTGATGGGTTCGCCACCAACCAGTTTCAGGAGGAAGCCGCTGATGATGAAGGCGACTACTACGGAGCCAATGGAGGTGGCGGCTGGCAGCCATTTGGGGTAATCCTCAACTCGTTTTTCAAAGGTTATGGTGAAGGGGAGTTTCATGAATGGCCTCCCTGATGGGTTGTGCTTGAAATAATTGTGAATTGTGAATTGTGAATTGACAATTGTAAATGAAGGGTGTGTGGCCGCGTATTATGCTTCTTCATGATGGCTGACCTCCTCGAATTTTTTTAGGTGGTCGAGGCGGGTTCCGGTCATCATGAGGCCGAGTTCGTCTACGTTGGCCTGGTCTGTTAGCACGGTTCCCATGATTTCGCCTTCGTAGATGACGGCGATGCGATCACTGAGTGACAGGAGTTCTTCTAGCTCTTCGGATACCAGGAGAACGGCCGTTCCCTCTTCCCTTTGCGCCAAAATCAACCGTTGAATTGCCTCAATCGCGCCTACATCCAAACCGCGTGTGGGCTGAACCGCGACCATCAGTTTGGGGCCGCCTGAAATTTCCCGCGCCAGGATTACCTTTTGTAAATTACCGCCGGAGAGCTTCCGTGCCATGGTATCAACGCTGGGCGCTAAAATACCGTAAGCTTCTTTTAGTTCTTGTGCATTGGCACGAGCATATTTCGAGTCGATGCTCCAGCCTTTGCCAACGGGTGGCTGACGGTAAGATTTCATGATGGTATTGTCGGTGATGCTCATGCTGGGAGCGCTGCCCACGTGGGTGCGATCTTCTGGCACATGGGCTACACCTGCCTTAATGGCAGCGATAGGCGGTTTGTTTGCCATCTCTTCCCCGTTGATGAGAATGCTGCCCGTGCATTCGCGCATCCCGGTGATGACTTCGGCCAATTCGCTCTGCCCGTTCCCCGATACGCCTGCGATGCCTAAAATTTCACCACTTCGTACTGCCAGGGAAACGCCGCGGAGCGCTGGCACGCCTTTGTTATTTTCACCACGCACATCCTTGACATCCAGCACCACGTCCCCAGGATTATGCGGGGTTTTCTGGATGGTGAAGACGACATCACGCCCCACCATCAGGTTCGCCAAATCTCGTTTGGTCATACCGCTGGCAGCAATGCCTTCTGCGGTGACAACCCCTTTGCGCAAGACGGTTACCCGGTCGGCAACGGCCGTTACTTCTTGTAGTTTGTGGCTGATGAAAATAATCGACTTGCCCGTGGCTACCATGGCTTTCATGGTTTCCATCAGTTCGTCGATTTCTTGCGGGGCGAGAACGGCCGTTGGCTCATCCATGATCAGAATCTTTGCCCCCCGATACAGCGTCTTCAAAATTTCAACACGCTGCTGCTCCCCCACAGATAACTGCCAAATAAGTGCTGTCGGATCAACGCGGAGGCCAAACTGCTCCTGTAGTTCCAGCACTTTTTGGTCATATTTCTTCAAGCTCATGCGGAAGCGTGGCTCATTCAACCCCAACAAAATATTTTCAGTGACCGTTTGATTAGGCACCAGCATAAAATGTTGATGCACCATGCCAATGCCTTTAGCGATGGCATCCTTGGGTGAACTAAAATTGACAGGCTCCCCATACACCTTCATCGTGCCAGAAGCGGGTTTGTATAAACCTGCCAGCGCATTCATCAACGTACTCTTGCCGGCGCCATTCTCACCAAGTAGGGCATGAATTTCACCCTGGCCGAGTGTAAAATTTACATGATCATTTGCCAGCACACCGGGGAATCGAATCACAATGTTTTGCATATCAACAGCGAAAGGCGATTCAGTCATGGGTTTCCCTCTTTTAGGAAACCGCAGAAGACTTTCGAGCCGTTATAACGCTGAAGTCGCGGTTTCCTTAAAGGAATTGGCAATATTTGCAAAATATGTATTTGAAAATTGCTGCCAATTCCCTAAAAACAGTAATCAGTGAACAAGGTTCAGTGATCAGTCTGAAACGACCACCGAACCCCGTCACTGATTACTGATTACTGCTTTACTATTCTATTCGAGTTCAGGTAGTTCGGCCGTGATGTTCTCGTTCCACCAGTACATACAGGTTTTACACTCACTGCCAAACTGGGCAAAACCATCCAGGTCAGCTTGTTCCAAGCTTTCACCTTCTTCCAAAACAACATTGCCCTGGTTGTCGGTGATGGGGCCTTTGAATACATCAAAGCGTGTGAATTCACCAGCCAGCATCGCGGCCAATGTTTCTTTGATTAGAGCAATATCCTCTGCTGGCAAATCTGCTACGCCAGGCATTGGTTCTTCGCCTTCCATGAAGCCAAAGAGACCCATGGAGCCGGTATCGGCATCAAAGTATTCCCAGCCGCCTTTCCAGGTGCCATCACGGGAACCTTCCACAATGCGGGCATATTCAGGCCCCCAGTTCCAGTACATGGAGGTGAGGCAAGCCGGATTGGTGCAGTTGTCTTTATAATCGTAGGTGATACCCCATTTGCCTTCAGGAGCAGCCTCTGCCGGAGCCGGTGTATCCGCGCCAGTCATTACAACTTGAGCGCCACCGTCAAACAAAGATTTTGCGGCTTCTTGTTCCAGAATGGGATCATGCCAGGTATAGAGCCAGCGGACATCTATGGTACAGTCTGGGCATGTCTTTTGAGCGCCCAAAGCGAACGCATTACCCAAACGGAGTTCTTCGGGGATGGGGAAGGTTGCCATGTAACCCAATTTTGGATTGCCATCGACCATAGCACGGGAACCGGCCAGCATACCAGCCAGGTATTTCATATCTTCCATCGCACCCATCAGATTGCCAAAGTTTTCGCCGTTGGCTTTGAAACCGGTCAGGTGAATGATGTCTACGTCGGGGAATTCTTCGGCGACGATTTCAGAACCATCCATGTAACCAAAGGAGGTGGTGAAGATCACATCAAAGCCTTTACGCGCCAGGGAGCGAATCACCTGTTCGGCGTCGGCGCCTTCAGCTACGAGTTCAACATAGGCGGTGTGTACATCGGCTACGTTTTCTTCTACGTACATACGGCCCACGTCATGGGCTTGTGTCCAACCACCATCATCATGGGGGCCAACGTAGACGAATGCGACGTTATATTTGCCTTCTTCAATGGCTGGGATTTGATATTTTCCTTCTTCACTGGGTGCGGCTTCTTCGGCGGGGGCAGCTTCTTCCGCTGGTGCTTCAGCGACTGTTTCTGCTGCTGCTTCTGTGGGTGCTGCGGCTGGCTCTGCCGCCCCACCACCACAAGCGGCGAGTGCTAGGGCCAAAACGGCCGTTAAAACAAGTAAAATCCATAGGCGTTTCTGTGTCATTGTTTATTTCTCCTCATCATTGTTATTAAACACAAACAGGTAATTCTTAAAGATTTACCTAACTAACAGAGTCATTCATTTTTTGCCGGATAGTTACTTTGTCGGATTGTTGTTTTTAGCTACCACCTCCTCTTTTTATGAATAGGAAGTTTACTGTGAATGCAGTATATCTGGAATATCAATTTTGCTCAAAAACAGGAGACAACTATTTGTTTGTTGAGCAGGGATTTGTGACAGAATGCTAAAAAACTAAAGTGTGGAGGAGCTTACTGTAGCCACGTAAAGAGGATATAGGGTTTGAAGACATTCGTCACCTGTCATTGCTCCTGCATTTTATATGACAGGTGTCAGTCATTTAAGGGTGAATTAAGTTTTACCAATTTGAAACATTGCCTAATTTATGACCGGCGTGATTCTCCAAAACAGCTAAGTCCCCTTGATAAACGGCCGTTAAATCAGCCTGCCCACTTTGTTGTGCCAGGCTAATTGCTTGGGCAATATCTGCATAAGCCAATTCATACTGCTGTAAACGGCGATAGGCCAGACTGCGTTCATGGTATAAAGTAGCTAAAGTATTGATTTGCTGGGGGGTCATTGCCGCATTGTTTATCGCTTGAATTGCTTGCTCATATGCTTGCAGAGCGGCAGCCACATTGCCCACGCCCAAATTATATTGTGCCACCATGCGCTGCGCGGCTGCTATTTGATAGGGGTTTGAAAGCCCCAATTGCAGTGCTTGAGCCGCATACCCACTTGTTTTCTTAGAGATTTCCCTGCTTTTCCCCGCTTCAATGGCAGCCAATTCTAAATAGGCTGCGGCCGAGTTGGGGTTAGCATTCAGAAACTGAGTAAGCTGTGTTTTGGCGCGATTGTTGGCGCTGCCACGTCGCAGCATATCGACATATTGAAGTTGTAGTTGGGTATCGTGCGGGTTTTGTGCTACTTCTTGTTCAAGTTTTTCAAACTGCATTTGTTCTGCCACGGATTCTGTAGCTGGCGCTTCAAATGACCCTTGTTTGTCATACCGCCAATACAAAATCAGGAAAATGACATGGACGACTAGTGTGACACTGCTCAGAATAGGGGTCGCGGAGAAGTCATAAATGACACGCCAGTCGCCAATCGGCAAAATAAAGGAGAATATTGGATAGTAGAGTAAGGAAAAATAGATTTGGAAGCGAAATGCCCGTAAACCAAAATAACGCAGGGATGAAGCGCGATTATGCCGCAGCGCCAGCCAGATTCCTAACCCAAACAGTAAGGAACCAACTGTGCCAGCCAGGCTTATGACCCATTGTTCAACAGGGCTGTCCATTGGCGCATGTTCAACATAGCCCCAAAAGAAACGGTAATTAAAACTGATGACTTTACCGCCAAAAAACCAAATAGCTAAAGCATGGGCGAATTCATGAAAGAACACGCTGACGGGAACGGCCAGAAAGTAGGCAGATTGTTCTGCTAAATGCTTTTTATGATGGGTGAGTGGTTCCTGCACAATGTCTGCCCATTCACGCCAAATTTTCACCAATAATTGGGCGCTGCGGAAAATGTACAGAAAAGAGATGATATTAAATAGGCTAGACATGGGGAGCTAGAGGGAAGGGCGAGAGCTAGAAAATATTCCCTAGCTCTCGCTCTTAACGTTTCCCTTAGTTAAGGGTGATCGGGATTTCTTGGGACAGGGTGTGGTGTGTGCCACCACCAGCGCGGCAAGTTGTGTATTCATCAAAGCAAATAACCAGGCGCAGCGTGTAATTGCCAGGCTCAGAAATATACATGTTGTCTTCATGTCTTAAACCGGAGGAGGAGATTTTATCGTTGTTGCCGCCATAGCTTTTCTGGAAGAATTCCCACCGATCTTTACCATCTTTCCGAGGAACAACACCCAATGTAGAGTAGGATACGTTCCCCCCGCTTGCGTTATTGACTTTGAACTCGAACCAGATTTTTCCGTTTACGGCTATGTTAGACCGATCTTGCAAAGCAAAATGGGATGCTGAAAGGCCATTGATTGTGACCGCCTGCGGTCCCGGAGGTGGCCCTGGGGTGTTGGTGGGCGGTGGTGGCGCTGTTGGTGGGATGGGGGTGGCTGTTGGATAGATAATTGGCACAGCTGTGTTGGTGGGTACAGGCGTGTCTGTGGGGACTGGGGTGTCTGTGGGGATGGGGGTTTCGGTGGGGATGTCTGTGGGGATGGGTGTGGCTGTGGCCGGGATGATTGCTACTTGCTGAATGGTTGCAGTGGGTGGCACTAGGGTGGCGGTTTCCATTGCAGCAAGTGGTGTAGGCGGAACGGCCGTTGGCTCAACGCTGCTGCTGGATGTTCCTTGAAAAATCAACCATAATCCAACGCCAATCAAAATAACGACGAGGATAATGGCGACAACTAATAAGATATTTGTTGATTTACTGTTCATATCCATTTCCCAAATGTAACTATCGTCCTGCATCTAGTTACAATTAAATATAGTTTTAGCAAATTGCCAGAACTGTATTATCCACACACCACCCTGTCTGGCAATAGTCCCACCTCTAAATATCTTCACAGCCTTCTCATGTTATGTTAAAATAAATGCGCTGTGACAACAAAAACCGACTTTTTAGAACAACTCCCTATTTTTGAAAACCTTGATGAGGATCAACTCGAGGAATTGGCTGCTATTTGCCAGGAATACGAGTTTGATGAAGGGGCTGTGATTGCCTATCAACGGGATGTGGCTGATCGTTTGTATATTGTGCAAAACGGCCGTTTATATGCCCAAACACTCGATAAACAAGGTGTCGTCCGCCAGTCAAAACAATACTTCCCCGGTGATTACTTCAAAGAACATTGGCTCTTTGCCCCCGATACCCATGATGCCACCATCACCGCCGCCAGCGATGGA
>JACSSI010001128.1 GCA_014879345.1 Anaerolineae bacterium
GCATGGAAACCCTGTAATCATGCCGAAACCACCCTGGTTTATTACGCATCGGCAGCGAATGAAGACAGCTGAGCGGGTCACCAGATTTGCCTTGAAACCAGGATACCATCATTTGCCAGGAATATTTGCCGCAGCCCTGCGCGGCTAGATGGTTGGACAGGAAACAGATTTTCAAGAAAAAATGCTGGAACTTAGCTCGTTTTTGAGCGTAGCGTAGCCGATTTTACATTGTTCAAATGTCTGGGTCATTATAAGGTGGGGTAAGGCTTATTACTTCCAAATCTGCCACCATTTCCGGGATGCCTCTTTTCGCAATATATCCAACTGCTCTTGCGCCCTGTCAGCACCGGCAGCATCTCCAATCTCATTATATATATCCACAGACATCTGTGTGATTTCAATTGCCTTGTCTAACTGTCTCAAATTGAAGTAAATTCCTCCCAAGCCTTTGAGAGTCATTGCTTCATTGGCACTGTCTCCGATTTCGCGGTAAATAACCAACGCCTGCTCAAAAGACTCTATACCACGATCCTCCTGACTATGAAGTAAGAAATAGTATGTTCCTATGTTAAAAAGCGTCTGTGCCTCCTCTATACGTTCGCCGATCTCACGATAGATGTTCAGCGCTTGCTTCAAGTATTCAAGCACATACTTTTCTTGTCCTGTCTTCAAGTAAACGACACCTATACCATAGAGCGCTTTCGCTTGTCTGTGACGGTCTCCGATTTCGCGGGAAATAACCAATGCTTGTTTATTGTATTCCAGGGCGCGTGCCTCTTGCCCGAAGAATAAACAGTCCGTTCCCAGAGTTGTCAGCTCTTTCGCTTCAGCATGGCGATCCCCAAGCTCACGGTAAATATTCAAAGATTTTTCGTGATGACCGATTGCAAGTGCTAATTGTTTCAATGGCAGGTAAACATCTCCTAGCAAGCTCAGTGTGTGCGCTTCTTCGCGACGGTCTTCTAGCAGACGGAAAATTATTAATGCCTGTTCATAATATTCAAGGGCTTTCACAAAGATAAGCAAAGAAAAAAAGATTTCACCTAGACTCAGAAAAAGCATCCCTCCTTCGCGAAGGTCATTATTCTGGTGGGCGACAATCAATGCCTGATTGATTTTTTCAATCTCGGGCTTTTTCTTCTCATAATTTTCGGTATGTATAACGGCGAGTGGTATGTTTTTTGGATCGATGCGAATCCAGTTATCATTTGTCTTATCGTTTTGCATTCTCATTCCCCTAATCAGAACAAGCTAGAAAAGAATTTTTTAGCTACAGATGACACGGATTTCACAGAGTAAAAGAAAATCTGTGTCATCTGTGGACTATTTTCTTGTTTTTGTACAAATAGTTTGCTGATACGGCACTCATATGCGGGTCTTAAGTCTGTATTCCATATTATATAACTTTTATTAACATTTGTTTCCGCTATGTAAAAGTTGATGGTGGTGACTGAAGGCAGAAGGCGGAAGGGTTTGCAGACCCTAATTTGATAAATGTGTTCCAGTTGCATCTCTCTCATGCCAGTTTGGGGAAACGGCCGTTCCCCTGCCACACTAAGAACGCCTGTTACCCAATTCAGTAGAATAATTGTAGTGGGGCGATATGAAGCAAACGAAAACATGCGTATCATGTCAGCAGTTAAGTCCGATGGAGTTGCAGTCTTCGAAAATGAGTAATGGGTGATAATTAAGCCCAGTGATGTGTGACGAAATGCAATTCACGATCAGTAAAAAAAACGCCTTGTTTTATCGTTCTAAAACAAGGCGTTTTTGCTAATTTGAGCTAAAAAAGACACT
>JACSSI010001129.1 GCA_014879345.1 Anaerolineae bacterium
AGGCAATCAACCAGCCCACACCCATAAACACAATCAGCACAAAAAGCAAATAGACCAACATCACAGATAAATTGTAAGAGAGCTTTTTGTTGAGCAGCTTTACCAAATACCCAAGAATAAACGCAATAATGACAGTGTATGTGAAGGTATAAAAAACTGGCCTAAAAAAATAGAGAACCAGCGGCACTGCCAAAATCAAAACCAGCATCGCCAATTGCTTTTGCCAATCAGGCCAAGTATTCCTGTTGGTATCTTCAATCAGTGGAGTTGTTTGTTCCTCGCTCACAAAACCTACCTCCTGTAAATTCGAGCTTGCTGCTGTGGTGAAAATATTGTATCAGCTTTCAGAAAAGTCTTGTAATGAGACCTCCGAAGTTTTTAAAACCTCAGAGACCAACGTCTGGTAACGGTCTAATAAATCTGTTAGAACGGTTGGCGAATCAAGTGCTGTCACGTATAGTTTGCGGCATGATATTGTCGGAAGAAGCGTTTGAAAAACTGGTTATGGAAGCCATCGACGGCTTGCCCGATTTTTTCAAGAGTAAAATGGAAAACGTGGCCGTTTTGGTGCAGGCATGGCCCAGTCAGGATGAGTTGAACCGGGCTGGCGTGGCGCCCGGCCATACTTTGTTGGGACTATACAGTGGCATTCCCCTGACACAGCGCACGCAAGGGTATCATTCGGTTCCCCCAGACACCATCACTCTCTACCAGGGTACGATTGAAATGAAAGCTGGTCATGATGACGCGGCACTGCGCTATTGGGTGCGGCATGTATTCTTACACGAGTTGGCACACCATTTTGGCATTAGTGATGATAGATTGAGGGAGTTGGGGGCGTATTAGGAAGGCGTAGTGCGTAAAAATCTACGCACTACGCACTAAATACTACATTTCTTCGCGGTAGGAGAAACCGTGCCGTTTACGAGCACTAAGGATGGCACGGCGCAGGATTTCATAGACTTGTTCGGGGTTTTTGATATTGCGCAGGGTGATGTGGGGGCGGCTGGCATTCTGGCTTTTGATGACGATGTCGCCGACCTGGATCATGCGGTCGCTGAAGGTTTGCCGGTAGTCAACGTCCTGAATCCGTACCAGCTCAATATTTTCGGTGGATTTACCGAAGAAACCATTGGTGATACGAATGCGTTCGTCGGTGACGGTGTAAGTTTCCACCATGGAGAGGAAGGGGCGACCCTGCCACAGAATGTCTTCTTTGTCGTCTTCGAGGATATCATTGGAAACGGCCGTTTTGATAACATCAGACGCTTCCTCTTCATCAAAGGCAGCCATAGGGGTATCCATCTGCACATCAATTTCTTCCATAGCAGCATCTACAATTAAATCAACCAGCTCGTTTAATGTTTCTTTTTGAATACCACTGACATCAATTTCAGACTGGGCAATTGTTTGCCAGACACCGGCTTTAATTTTGGCATGAGTTTCGTTAATGGACATGTCACTTTTCCTGTTCTTTAAGGGATGAGCCAAGAATTCCTGAGCATGATGTATGCTCAAAAAAACCTGACAAATCTATGTTAAATGGTTGAATTTAAAAATTGACTAAAAAACGACAAGCTTGTTAACTCAAAATTTACAATATGCTGGTAGCATAGGGGATGGCTTGCAAGTTGTCAAATCGACTAGCGGTCGTTAAAATAACCTTTCATCAAGCATAAATCATTGAATGAATTGAGAGTAACTATGCCAACCTATATCTATCGTTGTATCGACTGCGACAATGAATTTGAAATACGGCAGCGTATGACAGATGAACCCCTGACAGAGTGCCCTGAA
>JACSSI010001130.1 GCA_014879345.1 Anaerolineae bacterium
GATAGATGATGGTAAAGAGAAAAAACTACTGGGTTTGGATTACCAGAAATCGGAGGGTCATGTCATGGTTGTTGCTCCAACCCGCGCCGGGAAGGGTCTGCATTTAACCGACACGCTGCGCCATTATCCTGGTCCGGCGCTGGTGGTGGACCCGAAGGGGGAGCAGTTCCAACGGACGGCCGCTTTGCGCAGTCGGTTGGGGCCTGTCTACCGCATCCCTGGCCATCAGGTGCATCTCTCCGCTTATTACCGTCATCTGCGTGACCGGGATGAGACGATAGAATTGCACACCCACCTGCTGCGGCCGTGGGCCAGTTCCGAACCGATCTTTGCCGAGAAAGCGTTGTCGTTGTTTACGGCCGTTGGTCTGTATGCCCAGGCAAAGCACCTCAATCCGATTCGTCTTTTGCTTGATTTAGCTGAGAGCAATCCAGTAGAAGCGTTGACGGCGCTGCGCAAGGTTGAGGCGGCGCGGCGGCATGTGGATATCTTCACCAATGGCGCGGCGCCGGATGCGTATCAGGAAGATAAATTTGTCACGTCGGCGTTGGGTAACTTCACCACACGGTTAGCGCCTTATCAGAAGCACATTGACACCATTGCCCCACCCGATTTGCAGCGGCGCGATCTGATTGTGCCGCCCGATTGGGCAGGTCAGAATGGCACGGTTTACATCACCTATAGTCTCAACGATTTGCGGGCTGCCGGAGGCGTCGTCGCCGCCACGATTGCCGCTATCCTGCGTTATCAAATGCGTCAGACCCAAAAGCAAAAAATGCTGGTGGCCATTGATGAACTGCCTGCTGTCGGTCTGCGCAATATTGCCGATTACCTCTCCACTTGTGGTGGCTACGGCATTACCTTGCTTTTGTATGTGCAGTCGGTGGCGCAGTTGCAGGAACTGTATGGTCGAGAGGGCTTGCGTGCCATTCTGTCCAACTGTGACCACCAGCTTTGGTATCCGGCAGTAGAGATGGAAACAGCCAGGTTCATGTCGGAATTGTACGGCACGACGATGAAAGCCAACCCGATGCAGTCGGCTTCGCGCAGTGCCCGCCAGCAGCAGGACAAAGAGGGCAAGGCGCAAATGCAGATGAGTAACAATCAGGGGGCATCCTGGTCGTGGCGGGAAGGGGCGGCCTTGTCGCCCAATGAGATGATGGCCTTGCCCAAAGGACAGGTTTTGGCAACCACATTAGCCGATCAACGGTATATTTTCTTGGGGCAGCGGTTGAACTCTATCTACCTGTTTGATCAACTGCCACCGCCGAATGGACTGCATTTGCCGCAGCCGATTTACCGACCACGCCAGTATACAGATTGGTCACGTACAGATGAGAATCCGGGTGAGTCAGTAACGGCCGTTGCCCAGCCAATAGAGCAAAATGCCCCGGATCGTACGGTTGAAGAAGCCTCAGTCAATACAAATTCTGTCCCGGCGACCAAGAAGATGCGATGAGGGAGGCGGCCTATGACACGAACCTCTCATCGCTGGCACGATGTGCCAGGCAGTTTTGATGCCTTGCACGCCCAATGGTTGTTTCCTTCTAGCAATCAATACGGTATTCCTGATCTAGTGCATACGTCGATTGACCGGATACCGGCCTGGCTGGTGCCTTACCGACAGCGCATTCGAGCCAATGAACCGCTCGATGATGGCAGTATTCATTTCTTCCTCGACGATTATCGTTTCGAGACGGTTTGGAACCGGCCGCTTAAAGCACTGGAAGCGTTGGCTCCTTACCAAATGGTCTTGACGCCAGACTTTTCCCTGTATCGGGATTGGCCGCTGATG
>JACSSI010001131.1 GCA_014879345.1 Anaerolineae bacterium
GAGTTTTTTCTGCATAATGCCCCTCCAGGTACAGTTATACGTGCAGAATGCACGATAGCATCTGATGCAGGAAAAGGCAATAGAATATGGCAAAACGGCCGTTGTCCAATCAAGCAAAAATCGGGAGGATACAGGTATGACTGCTCAAGAAAATAAATGTCCTGAATGTGGGCGGCAGATGTTTTTTGGGGGAAACGGCCGTTCTCTGCAATGTGAGGTTTGCGGCTACACCCAAGCCATCAAAAAAGAAATTCCGTTGCCCCAAGAAATCATAAGTTCACTCAAATTCAGGGCGCAATTTAGCAGGATGCGCGAAGATGCTAAAGGGTCGCAAGGGGTGCGTATCCTCATGACGCAGGGGGTGGCAGAGGCCAAAGAAGGCCACAAAGAGGAAGCCTACTACTATTTGGAATGGGTACTGCGCGCCGATTCCACCGACGACGAGCGTTCTGAAGCGTGGGTGTGGTTGAGCCAGATTTATGAAGATGCCGCCCACAAACGAGTCTGCCTGGAGCAGGCGCTGTTGCACCAACCATTGAACCCCGTGGCGCGGCGTAGCCTGGCCGTGATAGACGGCCGTTTACAAGCCAGCGAGATTATCGACCCCAACCAGGCCCAACCCCAGCCTGCCGCCGACGCCCAACCCCGCGAAGTCGAAGCCGAACAGTTCCAATGCCCCCGCTGTGCCTCCCTCATGAACTACACGCCAGACGGCCAAGCCTTGCTCTGCGAATTTTGCAGCTTTCGCCAGGAGTTAGATGTGCCAGAAGCCCACGTGCAGTCTGAGTATGGCATTGGCGGCCTGGAAAAGGACTTCATCGCGGCGCTGGCAACCGCTAAAGGGCATTCCCAGCCGGTGGCGATGCGTGCCATACAGTGCATGGGCTGTGCCATCGAATTTGTGCTCGCTCCCGAAGTGCTTTCCATCACCTGCCCCTACTGCGATTCCGTATATGTGACGGAAACGGCCGAAACCCGCGAGATTTTGCCGCCACAAGCCCTCATTCCCTTCTCCATTTCACAAAACGATGTGCAATTGATAATGCGTGCCTGGTTCAAACAGCATGGCATCCAGCGTCCGCGTGTCTCTTCGATTGTGGGCATGTATTTGCCGTTGTGGACGTTTGACATTGGCGGCGAACTGGCCTGGCGCGGTCTGCAACAGGGCAGTGATAACTGGATTCCCGTCAGCGGCAGGAAGCACATTTTTTATGACGATGTGGTGGTTCCCGCCACGAAACGGCTGCCCAAAACCTTAATGAAAGAAGTCTACAAATACGACTACAAGCAGCTAGTGGCGTATGATGCCCGTTTTCTGGCAGATTGGCCGGCGGAACGGTATCAACTGCCGCTGGGCGATGCCTCGTTGCAAGCACGCAAGCAAATCATCACTGAAGTGCGTAAAAAGCCGTATAAAATCACCGGTGGCGAGTACATCGAAGATTTTTCAGTGCAGTCGAAGGATCTGCTTGTGGAAAGCTACAAACTCATCCTCGTGCCGCTGTGGATGCTCCACTACAAGGTCGAAGATACCGTTTATGACGTGATCATCAACGGCCAAACGGGCAACGTGCGCGGCGATAGACCGCAGAAAAATGTGGTAGGTAAGTTGTTTTCCTGGCTAAAAGGGGAGTGAGACGTAGTGCGTAGTGCGTATTTTTCTACGTTCTACGCACTACGCACTACGTTCAAATTTTCCCAGCGAAATTCTTCAACTAAATCAGGTCTGTCAAAGAAATACTCTTCGAGGGTCGGCTCGATTTCTAGCTGCCAGATGGAGGGGAGTTCGGC
>JACSSI010000098.1 GCA_014879345.1 Anaerolineae bacterium
TTCATTGACCATGCCCCGCCGTTGATAATCGAGTGCCTGGCTAATGAGATGACCTCGTTCCAGAACGGCCGGCGTCAAGGTTTCATCGCTGTCGTCATCCCCAAACAAACCAACGGCCAATTCTTCCATAGCTGTTTGTTTGGCTTCTTCTACGGGAGCTACTGTTTCTACAACCTGAGTATCAGGCTTCCAATTTTTGGCATCTTTAGCGGTTGCCTGAGAGACATGTTGTAAAAGCCCACTGCTTCTCTTTGGTTTTGCCTTGCCCTTGGTTTGGGTATCACTGAAAATGGGTTCACCCTGTTTTACGAGTTCAATGGCCGTTAGGATGTCGGGATTGCGCGGATCAAGTTGCAATGCTAACTGGCAGGCTTGCAAGGCTTTCTCTTTTTGACCCTGCCCTTGCAAGATACGGGCGATGGCTAAATATTCCTGGATGGCATTGCGTACTGCCCCTTGCCGTTGATAGACAGAGGCCAGCCGCTGATGGGCACGAAGTAAATCTGGCTCCAGGCGAATAGCGAGATGCCAGTTGTTCATGGCTTCATCCAGATGATTGTGGGTCAGCTCAATTTCGCCGATAGCCATGTAGGTTTTACCAGCTTCATCAAATAGGCCAAGCCGTTCTTGCACGTCGGCAACCTGGCGCAAGTAGATGACTTCACCTTTTGAATATTTAGCTGCTAATTTGTAGTTTTCCAGAGCTTTTTCCAGATTGTCGAGCTCCAGGTAGGCCATGCCCAAACCTGCATAGGGTGCAGGCTCAGCGGCTTCTTCGTTAGCTGCAATTTCAAAAGCCTGGATGGCCTCTTGCCAACGTTGATCCCAACTGTAAGAATGTCCCCGGTTTAACGCTTCCTCGTAGCGTGCTCGATTGTTTGCCATTCGCCAATCTCCAAGATGATGTTTGCGTGGACTAGCCTATTTATCTGCCATTAATTCGACTAAAAGTGCTTTTTGAGCATGCATCCGGTTTTCTGCTTGTTGGAAGAGAACGGAGTTAGGGCCATCGGCAACTTCGTCGGTGATTTCTTCACCGCGATGGGCAGGCAAGCAGTGCATGACGATGCAATCTGGTTTGGCTTTGTTGACTAATGCCTGGTTGACCTGAAAAGGCGGGAAGACTTTTGCACGTTGGGCGGTTTCTTCTTCTTGCCCCATGCTTGTCCACACGTCTGTATAGATGACATCGGCTTCGGAAACGGCCGTTAACGGATCTTCAAAGGTCTCCACCGTTGCCCCAGCAACAGCCATCTTGCGCCCTTCAGCCAAATCCGCTTCTGAAAAGCTATAACCAGGTGGTGACGCAATCGCCATATGCATACCCAGCTTCATGGCACCAAACATCAAAGATCGGGTCACATTATTACTGTCACCCACATAGGCCACCTTCAACCCTTCTGTCTTTCCCTTTACTTCCAAAATAGTAAAAACATCAGTCAATCCTTGCGCCGGATGATTGTAGTCAGAAAGGCCATTGATAACAGGTATAGATGCATGGGCAGCTAAATCAAGGATGTGCTGGTGGTCAAAAACACGCGCCATCACGCCATCCACATAGCCAGACAAAACACGAGCCACATCTGGCACGCTCTCACGCCCGCCCATTTTGATCTCTGCCGGAGACAAATAAAAAGCATAACCCCCTAACTGCACCATACCAACTTCAAATGAAACGCGCGTACGCAAAGATGGTTTCATAAAAACAAGCGCGAGATTTTTCCCTTTAAGAACGGGTTTGTTACCACCCTCACGCAATTCAGCTTTGAGAGACAAACCTAAATCTAATAAACCTTGTAATTCAGCGGGGGTTAAATCTGCAATACTGAGAAAATGCTTCACCTTCAAATCTCCTGGTAGGTTGAAGATATATGTGGTCTACCTGAAAGAAAAACATAAACTCTATCAGCTATCCCGAGTAATTGATCATTATGCATCTTCAAATCTATAACGTTTCTCGAGATACCACTATCGTCACGAACCGAAAAAAGTATACCACAGGCAAAAGAGAGAAGGAAACCATCTGACTCGTGGAAATAATTAAACATAACTTGACGGGGAGTCCTGTTATGGTAAACTACAAAATGCAGAGGGGATGTCACTGTGAAGTCTTCTCATTCCATGAGCTAGTAAGGTAGGTGACATATGGATTTTGTACGAAAAAATCCCGGAATATCATTATTAATCGTTTTTGTCCTAGGCTTGGTCATTGGTTTAGTGGTGTTAGGTTGGGGGTTGTTTCCCGTTCAATGGGAAGACGCTACCCCTGATGCATTATCACAACAATACCAGGATGCTTATGTACGGGCCGTTTCTGATGCCTACTCCTTTGACAACAATACGCAAAAAGTACAAGAAGCTCTAGGTGGTTGGCCTGGTGTTGAAGCAACATGTTCGCTTGCTTCACGCACAACTGATCCGGCAGAAGCTCAGCGTCTCAGTGCCTCAGCGGCCGTTATCAATGGCACAGGTTGTGCGAACGTAGGCGCTGTCCCAGCCGCTGAAGCCGTTACCCAAGCGGCAGAACCTGAGGAAGGCAGTAGTCTGCTTCCCATCTTGTTCTTGGGCGTGCTGCTGATCGTTTTAATTGCAGCCATCATTTTTGTGCTCAATCGCAGGAAGGCGCTGATGGATTCCGGCTCATCCCAGGTCATGCCAGATGTGGCGGCGGTATCAGATTCTGATGACGGCACAGAAACTACGCCTATTGCCAGTGTTGATACCACCTATGTTCGTGGCGATGATCGGTTTGAGTATTCATTCCCCATTGAGAACGAAACGCAAGATTTCTTAGGTGATTGTGGTATCGCCATTGCTGAATCGCTGGGTTCAGATACGCCTAAAAATGTGACGGCATTTGAGGTGTGGCTGTTTGATAAGAATGACATTCGCACCCGCACCAAGATTTTGATGAGTGAACATGCCTACCATGATGAAGGGCTTAAAGCGAAGTTGGCAACCAAAGGTACAGAACAAATTCTGGCGCGTGAAGGTGAAACGCTGGTTTTGGAAACTGTCTCCCTCATCTTAAATGCCATTGTGACTGAGATTGAATATGGTGAGGAAGCGGGACAACCGCCGGAAAGCTATTTTGACCGCTTGTCTATCAAGTTCCACGTCTGGCGCAAAGAGGGCGATTATGCCCCTGATATCGAAGGTCGCGTTGAAGAACTCCAACAAGACAGCGATGCCGATATGGATGATTTGTTAGATTTCTAAGGTTTAAACCAATATATAAATTAAAAGCCCTCTAGTTTTTGCTAGAGGGCTTTTTTTTATGTCCGTTCATAGGGGTCAAAAATCTTCTTCCACTCGTCTAATGCGTACCGATCTGTCATACCAGCGATGTAGTCGGTGATGACGCGGGGGAGTGGTGTGGTATCCAGTTTGGCTTGAACAGCATCAGGCAGCATCCGGGGATCGTTTAGATAGACGTTAAACATTTCTGAGATGAACCGTTCTGCTTTGAATTGCATACGCATGAGCCGGTAATGGCGGTACATGCGTTGATACAAAAAGCTTTTAAGTTGTTGAATTTTTGGGCCAAATTCTTCTGTGTAACCTACGATATTTTCTGTGTGGTTTTGGACTTTTTCAGGGGTATCGAGGTGATAGGTTTCCAGGTTGGCTGATGTGTAGGCAAGGACGTTGTTCATGGAGAGGCCAATTAGCTCTCGAATTATTTCATGGCGGCAAACGTGTGAAAGTGGTTCGCCTTTTTGCCATCTCACGGAATCAGTCAGTTCTTCCCAGATGGTCAAGGCTTCTAAATCTTGCGGTGTAAAAAGGTCGGCTCGCAGGCCATCGTCTAAATCATGGGCGTTGTAGGCAATTTCGTCGGCCAGATTGGATATTTGGGCTTCGAGTGAAGCGCGTTTTTCTGGCTCGTAGCCGGTGGCGTCGCTTTTGTCGTAGGCTGTTTCATGCTTGATCATGCCGGCGCGTGTTTCGTAGGTGAGGTTGAGTCCGTTGAACTGTGGGTATCGCTCTTCTAGTTCGGTGACGACGCGGTAGCTTTGGGTATTGTGGTTGAAGCCGCCATGTTCGGCCATGAGCTGGTTGAGAATGTGTTCTCCGGCATGGCCGAAGGGGGCATGGCCGAGGTCGTGGGCGAGGCAGATGGCTTCGGTGAGGTCGTGGTTGCAGCCTAAGCCACGCGCCAAGGAACGGCCAAGTTGAGCTACTTCCAGGGTGTGGGTGAGTCTGGTGCGGTAATGGTCGCCTTCGTAAAAAACGAATACCTGGGTTTTGTATTCCAGACGCCGGAAGGCGGTGGTGTGGATGATGCGATCCCGGTCACGTTCAAAGGCAGTACGGCTGTTTGTTTTTTCTTCCTCGTGTACACGTCCTTTGGATTCATAACTTTTGAGGGCGTAGGGAGCCAGGCTGTTTTTTTCTATGGCTTCTCGTTCTTTTCGCTGATAGATCATGGGTTACTCCTTCTGGGTGCTGGTTTGTGGAAAATGTGTTGACTGTTTGTGTTATGCTACTCCCCTGATGATTTTTGCTTGCTATTATCTTATGACAAGTGTAACATAATTTTATTGTGGCTGGAATTGTCTACTTGTAACCGTTCAAATTTTTGATTTTTGCTCTCTGGAAATAACTAAATCTTTTGCATTAAGCTTGAAAGGACTTAGGGGGATTGAACGTTTACGCCTGATTTATCTGGATTAGTTATGCAACAACAAGAAGTTAAACCTTATGTGCTGATTGTGATTATTATTTTGGCGATTGTGATGGCGTTTGGCGTATTCCTGACGGTGATGTATTTGCAGCGTCGGCCGCCGGATAATTCGTATATGGTCACTGTGGATGGGCAAGAGGTTGTGGTGAATCCGGTATCGGATAGCGCCGTTATTATTGTGCCGCAAGAAGGTACGGGAGGTGGGGAAACGTTTGTGGTGGAACCACAGCCCGCACAGGAGGTTTCTACGAATACGCCAGAGCCACCGCCACCGCCGACAGAAACGCCTGTTCCGCCAACGGCCGTTCCCTCCTCCGCTGATATGTATTCTTTTGTCTACCACACCGTCACAAGCAGCGATACCCTCTACAGCCTGGCAAACCTGTACAGCACCTCTATTGCCCTGATGGCGCGATTTGGCATTTCCTCAACGGAGATGGTTGTGGGCAATACGCTGTCGATACCAGTCGCCAATCCTGCTTATTGCCCTGGCTATCAAACGGATATAGCGGTGGAAGGGGATACCCCGTTAGGATTCAGTTCCAGTGCCGGTATCACACTGGACGAATTTTGGGCTATCAATCCGTTAGCGAACAATGCCATATACGAAACGCAGGTTGTATGCTTGCCCTGAGGCAATGATTTATTATGCGTGAAAAACATGGGACTTCTTTGGATAAACGGCCGTTTATCATCATCCTCCTAACCACCTTCATCCTCATACTGCTGCTGGTCTTCACCGTCTTTGCTTATCAGATTGGGGTTCGAGCCGGGCAGCAAAATGGCCGTGAGAACAGCAGCGAAGAAAGAAACGAGCAGCAAGCCAGCGTCATGCCCACGTCCAATGCAAAGCTTCCCCCGCTTACCAACACAGAAAATCCAGAAGACACAGTCGGCAATACCAGAACCAACCCCCTGCCCGTGGGAAGCGTTATCGAGGCACATCAATGGACAATCGAAGTACTCGAAAAAGAACGAGGTGATCAAGCGTGGCAAACACTCCATGCTGCCCATCCCTATAACCAGGTGCCAGCGGCGGGGAAAGAATATCTCAACATCAAACTGCGCATCCAAAACAACGACCTCACAGAAGAGAAATTTTTATCATTTGGGCTGACTGGTGATAGCCGCATAAAATATTATTCGCATGAAAACAACCTCATCTCACCAGAGCCATTACTAGAGCGTTTTGTCCCAGGACGCACCGAATATGAAGGTTGGGAAACCTTCGTCATTCAAGAAAACGAAGAAAACCTGATGTTGGTTTTTGATATTGGCGAATATAACGATCCGCCCATCTACTTGGCGCTTGAAGAAAATGCCGCCATCCCGTTTAACAAAACAATGGTCAACATCACCCGTACAGATTTAGGGATAGACCCAAACCAGCCAGTTCCCTTTGGGCAAACGGCAACAGGAGAAGATTGGCAGATTATCGTTCTAGATGTCGTAAAAGGGGAAGACGCCTGGGCGCGAATTCTTGAAACAAATCAGTTTAACGATCCGCCAGAGGCGGGCATGGAATACATCATGATTAAACTGGCTGCACGCTATATTGGGCTAGCGGATGAAGGAGAAAATATCTCATACTCACCTTTCACAATTCGCACCATATCAGGTAACGAATTTGATCCCGCATCAGTGGTAGAGCCAGAGCCAGCCCTTGATTATAACTTATACCCAGGTGGTGAAGCTGAAGGGTGGATTGTATTAGCCGTGCCGGAGGAAATGAAGGACTTCATGCTCTTTTTTAGTCCAGACTACTCTGGCGCCAACGACCGCTATTTATCATTGGGGCAAGGGCGCTAGTTTCATAAATCGCAACCTCCCGGAGGTTTAGTTCCGAAGGAGTTGTCATGGGCGACGGTGCACCATTCGGCTGTGTTCACGCCGAAGCCACGATACATGAAAAATCTGGGAGCGCGGTCTGCCAGACCGCGAAGGGCGGACAAGATGTCCGTGCTCCCATTCACGAAGGAGGAATAACTTTGCAATTAGTCGCAATTGGTGTGGGTGGCGCGATTGGCGCTGTGCTGCGCTTTGTCATTTCTGGATTGGCCTATAGTGTATTGGGGCAAAACTTCCCCTGGGGAACGTTTGTGGTCAATATGATTGGCTGCTTTCTCATTGGTTTTTTGGCGCAATTGTTTGAAGAGATAGCCATTTCCCCCAACTTAAGGGTACTCATCCTGGTTGGAGGACTGGGTGCATTTACCACCTTTTCCACATATGCTTTGGAAAACGTTAACTTGCTGCGTGACGGCCAGGTTAGCACAGCCTTTCTAAACATCATGGCTAGTACCGTTTTGGGGATCATTTTTGTTTTCTTGGGTATGGTTTTAGCGAATTACCTGTCTGTTATTGTGCGCAGTGGGTAAAGGGGTTTAGCGTATGAAATTGCATGAACAAGGGCAATTGTTGCGTATTTTCATTGGCGAATCAGCAAAATATAAAGGGAAACCACTGTATGAAGTGATTGTCCACAAAGCCAAAGAACTTGAGTTGGCTGGGGCAACTGTCGTCAGGGGCATTTCAGGATTTGGTCCCCGCAGCAAAATTCATACGACCAAGTTCCTACGCCTGTCAGTGGATGCGCCGCTGATTATCGAAATTGTGGATAGTGAAGAGTATATTCAACGGATTCTGCCATTTTTAGACGAAGCTGTGGTTAATGGCCTGATCACATTGGAAAAAGTTCAGGTTATCAAATATGAATCTCGTCAGAGTGAAGAATAATGATTTCAAAACAGATGACAATCGTCACTGGTAATCGAGTTGAATTCGTTATATAGTTTCTTGTTGGAACCGTTCTGAAAACATACATGATTTTGTGTTTTGCACGACAGGTCATCGTGATATGACAAAGGGTGCTTTGACACAAATAAATTCATCAAAGAAGGATTGATTCATGAAAACAAAAACGATTGAAGATATTGATGTAAATGGCAAGAAGGTGCTCGTCCGTGTGGATTTTAATGTGCCATTGAGCAGCAAAGACCCTAACGACGACATTTTTGTCACGGATGACAACCGCATTCAAGCTGAATTGCCTACGCTCAACTACTTGCTTGATAACGGCGCGGCGCTCATTCTTTGCTCACATCTGGGCCGACCTAAATCAGCCGAAGATACACAGTTTTCGATGGGGCCGGTGGCTGCAAAATTGAGTGAACTGTTAGGCCGTCCGGTGCAGAAGATGGATGAGGTTGTGGGGCCTGAGGTAACGGCCGTTGTGGCCGCCATGCAGCCCGGTGATGTTATTTTGCTGGAAAATACGCGCTTTGAACCTGGCGAAAAGAAGAATGACCCAGAACTCTCCCAACAATTGGCTGACCTGGCAGATGTGTATGTGGGGGATGCTTTTGGTTCTGCCCATCGCGCACACGCCAGCACGGAAGGGGCTGCTCGCGCCATTCGGGCAAAAGGTGGCCCGGCAGTGGCTGGTTTCTTGATGGGGAAAGAGTTGGATGCACTGGGAACGGCCGTTTCCAATCCACCGCATCCCTACATTGCCATCATGGGTGGCGCTAAAATCTCCGACAAAATCAAGCTCATCGAGAATTTGCTGAAAACGGCCGATAAAATCCTCATCGGTGGCGGCATGGCAAACACATTCCTGAAAGCCCAAGGCCACCAGGTCGGCACCTCCCTCGTGGAAGAAGATGCCCTGCCAGAAGCCAAACGGCTTATGGAAATGGCAGCCAACCGCATCGTTTTACCGCTCGATGTCGTCGTCGCCCCCGAATTTTCTGCCGACGCGCCCGCCACCACTGTCTCCGTGTGGGGGATTCCGCAAGATGAAATGGCGCTCGATATTGGCCCAGACACGTTGGAAAAATTTAACGAAGAGCTGCAAGGCTCCCAACTTGTCATCTGGAATGGCCCCATGGGTGTCTTCGAGTTTGACAAATTTGCCCAGGGTACCAACGCGCTCGCCAGATTGCTGGCGGACTTAACCAAGCATGGCGTTCAAGTCATGATTGGCGGCGGTGATTCCGCAGCGGCCGTGCGCAAAGCGGGTCTGGACGACCAGATGACCCACATCAGCACCGGCGGCGGCGCCAGTCTGGAACTGCTGGAAGGCAAAGACCTGCCCGGCATCGTGGTGCTGGATAGAAAATAAACAGCACCATCTACATTTTTGAATAGAAAAAGGGCTGGAATTCGATATCCAGCCCTTTTTTGTTATCTGGCAACTTTTTTCTTGAGAGAAAAGAGCATGTCTTGAACGGTTTCTATGAAGTAACGAATGCCTTCCGCTGCTTCTGCATACCAACGATTCGTCATCAAGCTATCCTCCCATTTTGTGGGGTGGAATGGGATCGATGTCTTCTATAGCATCTTGCGCCAGTTCATCTTCCCGGCTTAATTCCCCGATGCAAATGAGGGCGATACCAAAAAACAGGGGCAGCAGTCCAATCAACATCCAGGGGCCAAAACCTAACGGGAATTGAGGTGCATCGGGCATAAAGCCTAAAGGCCACAGCCCACACGTGAATGCGAGGCCGAATGCTGAAATGACAAAGCCCCATTTTGTGGTTTGGCGACCATTGCTGCGTCGTTGGGGACGCAGGAGACCGCGCTCCGCCAGGGCAATCGTTTCTTTGTAGCGCAGATAACGCATGAAGGCGAAGAACGCAAAGGGAATGCTAAAAATTAGGGCAACCGAAAATCCAATGCTGATGGCTTCAATGGCGTCACTCATGATAATTTCTCCTGTTTGTTCATAATGCCATACTTTTCAAGAACGGCCGTTTCTTTTCGTTTCAGATAGCGGCTAAAAACCGCATAGCCAACCACCGGACTCACTATCAATGCCAGTGAAAACAGGATGGCTATCGTTTCAATAAAATCATGCATGGTTACCTCCAACCTGAACTTTTTGAACCTTTCACTTAGTTAGACCGTAAAGTGATTAAAAAGTTTCAGCAAAATAAAAAGTGGCAGGGCGGCAAAGTTGCAAAGTAACCTGGATACCCTGCCACCTTGCCACCCTGCAACCTTTTCACTTCGCCACTTTCATGAAACTTTTTCAGACAATCATGGTCTAATACAGTAAGGAACCGTGTGATTTTGTGAGTCAAGATGAGCAAGCATTGATCCGGCAAGCCCAGCAGGGCAATACCGCCGCCTTTGAAGCGTTGGTGACAATGCACGCAAACCTGGTTTACAATTTGGCATTTCGCACTTTAAACAACCCACAAGAGGCAGAAGATGTGGCACAAGAAGCGTTTGTACGCGCCTGGCAAGGACTTCCCCAGTTTCAGGCTAAAGCGCAGTTTAGCACCTGGTTGTACCGCATCGTGACTAATTTATGTTACAACCGACTGCCCCGGCTAAAAACAGAACTGATGGCGTTGGATACGGAAACGGCCGTTACCCTGCCTGATACCCATCCCGCCATCGAAACAGGTCTGCTTTCTGAAGAAACAAAAGCTGCATTACACAACGCCATTGAAAACTTACCAGAAAGCTACCGGCTGCTCATTACCCTGCGGCATCTTCAAGAGATGAGTTATGCTGAAATCGCAGCCGTCACCGAACTGCCCCTGGGTACTGTCAAGACAGGCATTTTTCGCGCTCGCCGTTTGCTGAGAGAACAACTGGAAGAGATAGAAAAATCTTATGAACGATGAACAACAAGTAGAGACGATCATTGACGAAGCGTTGCAAACATATCCGCTGGTAGCCGTGTCACCGGGATTTGTCAGCAGCGTCATGGCTCAAGTAGAAGCCCAGCCGCGTGTGCTGCCAGAGCAGTTCCGGCTGGATTTTTTAGATGTTGTCATGACTTTATTTATTGGGGGAATTGTGGCGCTGCTGCTGCTTGGCATTTTTGCCTACTACGGGATTGTAAACCTGGCCTGGCTGCCACTGGATATAAGCATGCCATTCAACCTCATGAACAGCGTCTCAACATCCGCTCGCTTTTGGTTGATATTGGCAGTGATTCTCTTTGCTGAAATCGGATTGGGCGTGGGCGTGTGTGTCCAGTTATGGCAAGATCGTCCTTATGTTGCGGCCTAATTTTCGCTTCAATGACTTAATTGCCAGATAAATCAGGCAGCGCAGATTGAACCAATCTCCATTAACATTAAAAATTTATTTCGGTAATAGACTTGTCATTCCCACGCAGGTGGGAATCCATTTGCCACCACCTGTGGATGCCCGCCTTCGCGGGCATGA
>JACSSI010001132.1 GCA_014879345.1 Anaerolineae bacterium
CCCCTCCGATCCCGCAACCTACCAGGCCTACGCCTCCGCCTTCGTCCTCATCACCGGCCTCGTCTTTTTAGTGGCTGGCCTGGCTAAACTCGGCTTCATCACCCAATTCCTCTCCAAACCTGTGATGGACGGCTTCATCATGGGTCTGGCTCTTTTTGTCGCTGTCGGCCAACTCAACAAGCTGTTCGGCGTGCCCAAACCGGAAGGCAACACGGTGGAAAAGCTGCTTGGCATCATCGAATCCCTGCCCGAAGCCAACTGGGTAGCTTTTGCCGTTGGCGCAGGGGCGATGGCCTTGCTCTTCATCTTGCCCCGCTTGAGCAAAAAACTTCCCGCCGGTCTGGTGGTGCTGTTTGGGGCCATTGCCTTGAGCGCGGCGCTCGATCTGAACGGCGTCTACGATGTCGAGATTGTCGGCGCCCTGCCGCAGGGCTTACCCTCCTTCACCTTTCCGGTTGTCCCCTTCTCTGCCTACCTGTCCATGATTTTGCCCGCCATCGGCGTTCTGCTGGTGGCCTACAGCGAAGCATTGGGCGTGGCGCAGGAGTTCGCCGAAAAACATGGCTACGAGGTAGACGCCGATCAGGAGTTGAACGCCCACGCCGTAGCCAATTTACTCAGTGGGCTGTTTGGCGGGATGCTGGCGGCGGGTAGTATGTCCGCTTCCGCCGTCAAATCAGAGGCGGGCGCCCGCAGTCAGGTCACCAACCTGGTGACGTGGGTAGCCACCATCATCACCCTGCTCTTTCTCACGCCCCTGTTTACCACCCTGCCGGAAGCGGTGTTGGGGGCGCTGATCATTCATGCCCTGTGGCACATTTTGTCATCACGCAAACTACAAAATTTGCGCCAGGCGTCGCCTGTGGAATTTTGGTTTGGTATCGCGGCTTTTCTGGGGGTGGTATTTGTTGATGTGCTACAAGGGATGGTTATTGGCCTGGTTGCCTCCCTGCTGTTTGTCATCTATCGCTCCAGTCGGCCCCATATCGCCGTGTTGGGGCGCGTCCCTGATGCGCCGGGAGCCTATTCTGACGTGAAACAGCACCCGGAAAATACCCAGATACCGGGCCTGCTGATTCTGCGGCTGAATGGGGTGCTGTATTACGCCAATGCCCGCACCGTGCGCAACACGTTCAAGGAAATAATTACCGAAATATCGCCCATTCCCCAAGCCATCATTGTGGATACCGCCGTGCAAGAGGAGCTTGATGTGACCAGTACGGCGATGCTCCGCAGTCTTTACAAAGAACTGCACGAGATGGGCATTAAGGTCTATCTGGCAGAAGTGCAGGATCAGGTCATTGAGTACGGCCGTCAGAATGGCCTGCTCGAATTTATTGGCGAGGATCAGATATTCCCCAGTGTGGATACGGCCGTGCGCCATATCGAGACATTGAAACAAGTATAAACCTGACCGGTTTTGAAGACCTGTCAGATAGTCAAATAAACTAAAACAAAAAGGAAATTAAACCCATGAAAATCAAACAAATTTCATACATGATTGGCTTAGGAATGTTATTACTTTTGCTCTCTGCTTGTAATGGCGAGAGCGCAGCTGTTGTAGCGACAGTAGCTCCCGATCTACCCTCGGCCACAGTGACCGCACGCGATGGCCTCAATGTCCGCAGCGGCCCCGGTGAGGAGTACGCTGCCATAGGCACACTCGCCTATGGCGAACAAACCCTCGTCGTTGGCCGCAGCGCCGACAGCGCATGGTGGGTCATCCCAATGGCTGGCGCCACGAACGATCAAGGCTGGATATCGGCCACCTATGTCCAGACGGTTAATA
>JACSSI010000099.1 GCA_014879345.1 Anaerolineae bacterium
TGGCTGTAGAATTCGCGCCAGATGAGTTCGTTGAGCCAGGTTTGAGCACCTTGACGGCCGTTTTCATCAGGCGCAGCGCGGAAAGCGGCACGGGCGGCAACAACGGCTTGCCTGGCGGAAATCATGCCAAAGCGAAAGTAGGGTGAGAGTTGAGAGGTTCCCATTGTATCTACCATATTGCGCCCGTCGGTATAATGGTAAATCGGGGCGGTATCCCCGTCAATAAACTGGCTGAGGCGGCGTTGGGCTTCAGCTTCACCGGGAATGAAATAGGGTGGTGTCTTGAATATGATGTTACCTTCTCCCCAGCCCTCTCCCAGAGGGAGAGGGAGCCAGACCGATCCCCTTTCCCTTTGGGGGAGGGTTAGGGTGGGGGTGTTGATACAGTCGGGTGCGGGCAGGACGGATGATGAGGTGGGAAACGGCCGTTCTAGCCATTGTTTGCTAAAAGGGGTGAAGACGGTATACGGCGTGCCATCTTTCTTGTAAATGGTATCGGGATGGTGAATCGTGACGCCCGGCAGCAGGGTAAGCGGCAGTTCAGCCGCAATCGCCTTGTCGCGGCGCAGGGCGAAAGGCGTGAAATCTTCTTCGGCGAAGATGGCATGAGCGCCCGTTTCCAGCAGAAGGGCTGCCAGTTCTGTGTGGGGATTGCCTTCGCGCACCACGAGGTAACTGCCCCGTTTTTGCAGGTCGAGATTGAGTTGGTGCAGCCCTGCAAACAGGAAAGCCAGCCGTTTTTCGCCGGTATTGGGCGAGTTGAGAATGGCCGGGTCTAGCACAAAAACCGGAACCACTTGTTCTGCTTTATTGAGAGCCGCTGTGAGCGCTTCATTGTCTGTCAGGCGCAGGTCACGCCGAATCCACCAGATTGTTGTTTTCATAATCGTTCAAGATGAAGGAATGAAGTTTAAAGAGTGGAAATCGCCACCACGCTTTAATCTTTAATCTTTTTATTGTTTCTCTGCTTTTTCGTTGGCAATGTTGTCCAGCCATTGCAAAATGGGAGCGCATTCCTGGCCCAGGATGTGATGGGCTGCGCGGTTGTAGGCGCTGAGGTAGCGAGCGAGATGGTCAGCAGGCATGTCGTAGTTCAAGAGCAATTTTTCTGTCCAGGAAATCTCTTCACTGAGCAGGGAAATGTTGCCGAGCGTCAGGGCGGCGCTGATGTCTTTAGCCAGATGCAGATTGGCGTTGGTCAGCTCTTCGTAGGGAATGTCGGATGCTTCAAGCGCCTGCCACAATTCCGTTTCGATGGCAGCCTGGCGTGTGCGGAATTGATGCAGCGCCCGGCTGTGTGATTCAGGTACAGAGTCAACGGGGGGGGTAAACGGCCGTTCTGCCAGCAAATAATCAATCTGGGAAACGGCCGTTTCCAACTGCTCGCCCAAAAAATGTCCTGGAATACGACGACGTAATAGGGGCGCCTGATTAAAAATGCGTCCGCCATAAGCCAGCATCATCCCTTCTTGCTGCAAAAACTGCGCCACCACAAAAAGAGAAGCGGCCGTGTGCAACTGTTGCGCCGTCATCACAATAACGTCAGGTTTGGCCGTGGCTATGGTGCTTTCCAGATAATCGCGCGGTACGTTGGCACCCAGATAAATCGTCTCCCAGCCCTGGTAACGCAGACTGAGTGTGAGAAAAAGCGGCGCAAAAACATGATGTTCATCTGCGGGGCAGGCCACCATAATTTTGCCGGGTCGATTGGGGGGTGGGGCGGCCGTTACCAGGGTATTGAGACGGCGCATCGCCAGCGCCGAGGCAAAATGCTCCTGCTGCACAGTGGCTTTGTTTTCATACCAAAGCTCGCCAATGCGTACTAATCCTTTTTGTAACAGTTCCAGCACAACCATTTCCGCCGGGTAGAGGGCAAACGCCTTGGTTAGCACCCCTTCTGCCTGCGCTTCATTAAACTGTAAGCAAGCATCCACCCAGAATGCCCGTAATTCAGTGACAGTGCTGCCGTTAATAGGATTGACAGGTATCGGTACTGTGGTACTATGATTTTGTGGTGATTTTAATGTTGTCGGGGAGGGTATCCTGGTAGCCAGTGGATTTTGCCCAGATTTTTCTAAACTGTGCCATAGTTTTACGGCTCTGCTAATGCTTAACCCTTCTTCCTGGCGGCTCATTAGCCATTTTATAATCGCAATGTCGTAGTCAGAGTAGAGGCGATGTTTTCCTTCTGTCCGTTTTGGTTCTGGTAATCCGTACCGTCGCTCCCAAGCTCGCAAGGTGTCGGGCTTGATGCTTGTTTCCTGGACTACGACTTTTAAATTGTATGTCGGTGTCATGTTTGTTGTCATAGTCATTTCCTTATATCCGTAAATCATGAACCGTAATTCGTGACCGGTCATTCTTTAATCTTTAATCTTTGATTTTGATTCGTTAATGATCGAAGAATAACATGAGTTTTTGAATTTGTCAAGATATTGCACATATAATACTTGACAAAAACATTGCAAACCGCTACACTATCTTTATTGGTCAACTTTATTTGAAAAGCGCGAGGAGAATGAGACATGATTGCACAAACACGTTCCTGGGAAAATCAATTGTTATCGTTGGCAGGTGAGGCATGGCAGATGGGAACGGCCGTTTCCGTCGCCCCCATCGCGGAAGAAACCCTGTTAAAAGAAGCCTATGCCCACTGTGAAGCCATCACCGCCGAACACAGCCGTTCCTTTCATATGGCCTCCAGCCTGCTGCCACCAGAAAAGAAACAGGCCGTGAGAGCCTTGTACGCCTTTTGCCGTATTACAGATGACATTGTTGATAATCCGGAAGGAAACGTAAAAGCAGCCCTTGAGCAATGGCATCGACACGCCTTTGCCACCACACCGCCCAAAGAAAACTTACCAGCGGTGGCTTGGGCCGATGCCCGGCAGCGGTATCAAATTCCGGTGCGCTATGCGGAACAATTGGTTGAAGGCGTTTCTCGTGATTTAAACCAGAGCCGGTACGAAACCTTTGCAGATTTGGCAACTTACAGCTACGGGGTTGCATCCACAGTCGGCTTGATGAGTATGCATATCATCGGCTTTGCTGACCCGACAGCGATTCCATATGCCATCAAACTGGGTCTGGCGCTGCAAATGACCAATATTTTGCGCGATGTGGGCGAAGATTGGCGGCGTGGTCGCCTCTATTTACCTCGCGAAGAACTGGCAGCTTTTGGGCTGACTGAAGCGGATGTTGCGGCTGGCATTGTCACGGAAAAGTGGCGTGACTTTATGCGCTTCCAAATTGAACGCACCCGCCAACTCTATGCTGAGTCCTGGCATGGCATTATGATGCTGCACAAAGACGGCCGTTTTGCTATAGCCGCTGCCGCTGGTTTGTATCGTGGCATTTTGAACAGCATCGAAGACAATGATTATGATGTGTTTAGCCACCGCGCTCACGTTACTACCTGGGGCAAATTACGAATGCTGCCGAATTTATGGTGGCACAGCCGACATTAATAATTCCTGATAACAAACCCAAAAATAATAGATAGTCGCGTAAGGTAACGTGTAGTGAATTCGTCTAAGGTATTGCGAATGTCGCTGCACACTTATCATTACTTCTTTTCTTCCAAGGGAAAAGATCAACACTTCTCAAAATAGGAGACAAATTATGTACAAGCCAATGAATGGTTACGCACCGGTTGTGACTGGCAACGGCCGTTATACCAATGGGAAAAAGCCTAACAATGGTAATAGTGCCATCATGGAACTTGACATCAAAGAACTGAAACCAGAAACGACGTCTGAAACCCGTCTGGTTAAAGATTTACAGCAGCGCTATGATGGCGAGTTTATGGTGACGCCAACCTACAAAGCTTCATTACCCGACATGCAAAACACAGATGATAATCGTGGTGCCAATGTTGCCATCCAGCACGTGGGCATCCACAACTTCAAAATCCCCATGAATATCGTCACCAAAGCTGGCGACTTGTTACAGGTTCATTGCTCCGTCACTGGCACAGTTTCGCTAGATGCGTACAAAAAAGGCATCAACATGAGCCGCATCATGCGCACTTTCTACGACGAATATGATGAAAGCGAACTTAATCCATTGACGCTGCAAGCCATCGTCCACAGCTATCTGAAAAACCTGGAAAGCTCCTCCGCTCGCATTGCCATCGCCTTTGATTATCCCCTGATACAACACAGCCTGCGCAGCGGATTGTCTGGCTACCAATACTATCCCGTCGTCCTGGAAACCGTCGTCACCCCAGAAAAGGGTGTACGGCAATTTATACACCTTGACTTCGTGTATTCATCAACTTGCCCATGCAGCTATGAATTGAGCGTCCATGCCAACCTCATGCGCGGTGTGGCGGCTGTACCTCACAGCCAGCGTTCCGTCGCCAAAATCTCTGTAGAGCATGATGGTGATTTGTTCATCGAGGATGTGGTCATGATTGCCCGTGATACCCTGAAAACGGAGACCCAGGTCATCGTCAAGCGGGAAGATGAGCAGGCGTTTGCGGAGTTGAACGCGGCCAATCTCAAGTTTGTGGAAGATGCGGTGCGCTTGCTTTATGAAGGACTCGACAATGAGGCACGTATCAAAGATTTCCGCGTCTTTGCCGCCCATAAAGAATCGTTACATTCTCACGACGCGATTAGTGTGATCATCAAAGGGGTTGAAGGTGGCTTTGATGCTTACCTTGAGCCGTTTACGTACCAAGCCGTAGCAACCTGATTTATCAATCTTCCCTGTATATTCTGGCTAAAGTCGATTTCTGATGTTGTTTACTCTAGTAAAAATATCACTTTGTGCCTTAGCCAGAATGGAAGGTGAAGGGTCTCCTCCCCACTATTTTGACCCTTCACCTTCCAGACTTCATTTTTATCAATTCGATGGAACTTGATGACGCTGATTCGAATCTTTAAAGATTGAAGACTTTCGAAGCATTTAGGCTTCAATTGTTAGTCTTTGTTCTTTAGCGATTCAAATCGTGCTGCAACGGCCGTTTTTCTTCATCTTTCCACAGCCGATACAAATCCATGGCACGTTCAAGCATCCAGAGGTGGGTGGAACCGTGTAGAATTGGATCTTCGGTGGTCAGTTCAGCCAGTGACCACCAGCGGACTTCACTACCCACCATATCGTCGCCAGGAACGATATGACCCCCTTCGTAGACTAGCAAATAATAGGTGCCGATCATATAGGGAATTCCTGGGTCGTATTGGAATGTTTGGCAGTGAACAAGACCCAATGGGCGAACTTTTGCATCTGTCCCGATTTCTTCCCCGACTTCACGCAGGGTACCATCGAGAATAGTTTCCTCTGCATCCAGACCACCGCTGATAATTTGCCAGCCCTGTTTACGTGTGGGACTATGCAACATGAGGATTTCTTCGTTGCGGTTGATGATAATGGCTTGGAGGGCGACGGCATAAGCGGGAAAGGAACGGCCGTTTTGAGCGGTAATGGCTGGTTGGTCCATATGATTGATGATTTGAGATTGACGATTTACATCTCGCCACGCATAAATTGGCTGATAAAAGCGGCGCTGGGGTGGCCGATGATTTCAAGTTCGTCGATGACGGCTTGATGATCATAATCGACGAAGCGGGGTTCGATGGTGTGGCCGGTCTCGTCGGCGGTGAGGATGACGTATTTGGCACGCAGATCGCCGCCGACGGGATTGCTGACGCTGCCCAGATTAACGAGATGGACTGCGCCAATTTGCTCGTCCATGCGCTGGTGGGTATGCCCCACGAAGACAAGATCGGCGGCACAACCGGCCAGTTGGGCGGCCATTTGCGCAGTGTCCATGCCTGGTTTGAAGCCCGCGCCATCGTCTGTGCCGGGAGCGGCATGGACGCCGAGGCAGCGTGTGCCGTCTGGCAGGGTGGTGCGGTGTTCCAAAGGTAGATTGGCTAACCAGTTGAGTTTGTTAACGGCCGTTACCGCCCCTTTTGTCCAGGCAAACCCCATATTCATATTGACATAACGAATTAGCAAATCTGGATTTTCCTGGACATCTTGTTGGAGGGGAAACGGCCGTTCGTTGGCAGCGACATACCGATCCGTATTGCCACGGGTAAACAGCGCGTTGGGTAGTTGTTCGAGACGCTTGAGCACACCCGCCGGATTGGGGCCGAGTGCCACATAGTCGCCCAACAGCCAGAAAAAATCAACGCCGCCCTGGGCTGCACTATCAGCCAGGACGGCGTCGAGGGCTACAAGATTGCCATGAATGTCAGACAAGATGGCAACGCGCATAGCCGATTTACTCAAACTGCTTGTTGTTCAGGCTCACAATGTAGCCCACAATGGCGAATGGCAAGAAACCTGCAAACCCAACGAGCATGGAATCGCCAACGACCATCAAGACAGATCGGGAGACAACGGAGGCCATGTAGAGCCACAAGCCCCACTTTTTCCAGCGCCACAATGCGACAGCAGCAACGATGTCGGCAATGTTAGTTACAAGAATGCCCCAAGCCCACCACGGCATTTGAGCAAAGGACAAATCTAATAATCGCTTTTCGTTGAAAACCCATAAGGTAAAGAAGAGACCGGATAATAAAACGAGCAATATGGCAACGGTAAGATACCATTTGCGATGCTTATGGAAAGTTTTTTCATGAACCTGGCCATAATTCTTTTTATTGCCATGATCTTTTTTTGCACTTTTATCTTTTTCTTGAAATTTTGCTTTACTCATTTCTTCTCCTAAAACGAAGTGGTTATATTGCGCCCCGTATTTTCACACTTTGCGCCGATTTCGTCCAGTGCTAAAGGTAGATGGCAAAAATCAGAGGGCAGAAAGGATTATGGTGTAATGGGCTTTAGGATGTAACGGCCGTTTTCCTTGTGGACGAGCATGGCGAAATCGAAGCGATCCAGGTCGATGGCACACTGGATATCTGCTTTTTCATCTTCGTTTAGAGCATGGGAAATACCCTCTCTGGAGGCGATGACTTTTTGCAAATACGGTTCTGGATTAGGGGTCTCGTTGTGCAGCAGCGCGGTAATGTAGTCGGAGCAGGCGATATCTTCACGACCATAACCCTGTGTCTCTGGGCGAATACCGGTGTTAACGAAGGTCACTTGTTCAGGGTTGAACGATTGGATCAAGCGGACTGTAGCATCGGCGACGACGAAACTGCTGCACATTATCTGGTCGGCGTTGATGCTGTTGACGACGCCCTGAGTGCCAGCGGTGGTGCGTTGGATGAGGGAACGGCCGTTCAAATTTTCTCCAATCAACGCTGCCGGAGAATTGCCGTAATCAAAACCTGGGATAAAAATGCCACGATCCTCACCCATCAACAGTGCCTCGGGCATGGATTCCCGAAGGGTAAATGCTTCATCAATACCACCCACGAGTATGATTTCTTTAGCACCAGCAACAAAAGCAAACGCTGCCGTGGTAAACGCCCGCAGCACATCAATAACCACGACCAACCCTTTTACACCTGCACATTCAAATCCAGTTACTTGTTGAATCTTCATCCTTCATCTCTCATCTCTCATCTTTCAAACTTCATTTCCCACACCCATTCACCATCTAACTCACCGTTTCGTGCATAACCGATTTTTTCAAGGACACGGTGGGAGGGTATGTTATCGGGGTCTGTGTTGGCGGTGACGCCCAAACAGTCTGGCTGGGCCAGCGCCCAGCGGGTGAGCGTTTGGGCGGCTTCGGTCATAAAACCGTTTTGACGATGCTGCGCGGACAGACCATAGCCAATTTCCACTTTGTATTGCTGTGGGTCTGGCTGGCCTTTGCAGCCGATGGTGCCGATGCCGAGGTTATCGTCACGGCGCACGATGAGCCAATAGGTGTGCCAATGATGACGGTCGGGTTTGGCTAGCTGCATTTTGGAGATTTTGGTCTTGGTGGCCTGGCGCACGACTGGGTTGAAAATGTCGTTTGCTATGGGAATGTTGAGGTTAGCTGCCAGTAAGGATGGGTCTTGCAGGCAGATTTCAAGTTGGGGCAGGGAGAGGGCGATGAGTTTTAGGCGGGAGGTGATGAGGGTGCGTAACGGCCGTTCCTGTTCCTGATGCCATGCTAAAGCGGCTTGATCCGTTGCTAGAATAAAATCTGATTTGGCACTGGTGTAGGCGGCAGGGTCGTCCTTGTAAGTTTGGGAGAGTTCTGTTTTCAATTTGTCATAGGCGGCAGCTTTGTCGGGATGGGCACACAAATAATCACGGAACAGTAAATGCCGCGCGATTTCTGGGCGGCCTTGCTCGTAGACGTGGATGTGGTGGGTATGCTCCTGGTCGCTGCCTTTGCGGAAGTAGCGCCGTCCGGGAATGCCATGTTCCCCTTTATGGATATAGCCATGCTCGGCCATTGTATTGTTTAGACTGTCCACCTGCTCAATGTCCCACACGATGGGCAGCATGTCGATGATAGGTTTGGCCTGGATGCCAGGAACGGCCGTGCTGCCAATGTGGTGGATGGTGAGCAGGTTGTTGCCGAAAACATTAGTGAGAGCGGCGACTTCTGTCCTGAATTGAAGAGACCAGGATGGATTGTGCGGGGTGAGGGTTATTTGTCTTTTCATGGCGTATTACGTATGAGGCTTCTACACAATATATGGCGTACTCGCATTCGTCTTTGCCAGCCCGGCCGGATCCAAAACCACATTAACGCAGGCTGGCTTGCCGCTGGCAAAAGCGCGGGCAAGGGCGGGGCCAATTTCATCTGGCGTTTCCACCAGTTCGCCATATCCGCCCAGCGCTTCGACCACTTTGTCATAACGCGTATGCGCTAATGTGGTACCGGCCGCCTGCCCCAGCATCGTCTTTGTCGGATTTTTGATCTGGCCCCACGCGCCATCCAGTCCCACGATGGCGACTAGGGGCAGGTTAAAGCGAACGGCCGTTTCAAACTCAAAGCCATTAAAGCCAAACGAACCGTCACCGCTGATCACCAGCACCTTCTTGTCCGGATTCAGGAACTGGGCAGCGAGGGCAAACGGCACGCCCACCCCTAAGCAGCCCAACGCACCGGGGTCCAGCCAGCGACCCGGCTTCGTCACCGCAATCGCCTTGGCACTGGCGCTGACAATATCGCCGCCATCCCCAATGAGAATGGTATCCTCGTCGATGAACTGGTTGATCTCCGCGCCAAAACGGAAATGGTTGACGGGCGCATCGTCGAGCGCTTCCCATTCTGCTTGTTTGGCGGTTTTGGCCTGCTCCATCCTGGTTACGTCTGCCAACCACTCGTCATAGCAGACGCCTTGCAGCCCCTCGGCCAACGCCTCCAGCACCAGCCGCGAATCAGCGATCATCGCCACATCAGCTTCTCGGTTGTGGTTCAGTTCCGCCGGATCATTTTCAATTTGGATGAGCTTGATGCCGTCGTGCCAGCCTTGCCCGTAGCGCAGGCGAAAGTCCAGCGGCGTGCCGATGACCAGTGCCAAATCTGCCTCTTTGAGCGCTTTGCCTCGTGTCAGCTTGAAGCAGTGGGGATGGGTCATGGGCAGTGTGCCGCGCCCGCCGCCGTTGGTGTAGACGGGCATGCCCGTCTGGTCAGTCAATTCGCGCAGGGCGGCAGATGCGTCATCCCAGTAAACCTGGCTGCCCGCGATGAGAACGGGCCTTTGGGCGGCGCGAACCAGTTCGAAAATCTGCTGCATGGCGTTCAGTTCTGGCTCAACCGGTGTAACTTCCACTTTGGGAAAGATGTCGGCCTCTGGCAATGTGCCGTACAGGATGTCAATCGGCACTTCGATAAACACGGGGCCAGGACGGCCGTTTAAAGCAAGCTGAAACGCTTCATGAAATTTAGCTGGAATATCGGCGGTGTTGTCGATGGTGAAACTGGCTTTGGTGAAGGTCTGGAACATCTCGGTTTGCGGCATTTCTTGCAGCGCCCCTTGTCCCCGCGTATGCAGCGGCGCCGCCCCGCCGATGAGGATCATGGGACTGCGGGCGTGGTAGGCATTGGCAACGGCCGTTACTGCATCTGTCACCCCTGGCCCGGCCGTCACCACCGCCACCCCAATATTGCGCGTCAGGCGGGCATGGGCATCGGCCGCATGACCGGCCGCCTGCTCGTGGCGCACATCAATCAGCGCAATGCCGTTCGCTTCACAACTGTTAAAAATGGGCGCGATGTGGCCGCCGCACAGTCCGTAAATCGCCGTCACGCCTTGCGCTGCCAACTGCCGCGCAATCAGGTCACCACCGTGTAAATATTGCATGGAACACTCCTTGGGATTTAAATAGTGAGAGATTATGATCGAATACGGATACGGTTATCTTCTACAATCCATAATTTTTGTTGGGGCGTTTCACGTTCAAAAGCAGCTATAAGCCGTTGGCAGACATGCAAAACATGAAACTTATCTTGCTGACTAAGGCGGAAAACAATTAAGCCTGCATAATCTGATGGGGGATAAGCACGAATATCTGCAAAATCCAGGTCAAGTGTCAGGATAACTCGTTCTTCTTCCTGGCAAATCTCAGCAATGGTGAAATCTGGCTTACCACCTAGCATTTGATCTAAAACCGTTTTTGCATCATAACCAGCATCTCGTAGTAAGGTGGCAATTTCAATAGGGAGATTTTCATCTATTTTAAATTTCATGAAACGGCCGTTTTAGATAGCAATCACACGCTCACGAGTTAAGGTGGCTGCATAACTAATGGCTGCTTGCACATCCTCCGTTGAGAGAGATGGATAACTCTGGAGAATCTCAGGTATAGTCGCGCCAGCGGCTAAATTGTCGAGGATAATGGAAACCATGACTCGTGTGCCACGTATACAAGCCTGTCCATGACAGATTTCCGGATCAACTGTAATGCGTTCTGTCCAATTCATAGTTCATCGCTCCATTTTTGGGCAAAGCGTCGCGTAGCGACATTGACGATTATATTGTGCGTCCCT
>JACSSI010000100.1 GCA_014879345.1 Anaerolineae bacterium
CCAATTTTCTAGCCCCATCTCTTGTAACAGGCTCACGGCCTGCTGCCAAAATAACAGCTTCTCAGCCTCATCGCTGCCGCATGGCACGAGGAGAAGCAGTGAATCTGCTTCAGCATAAGGAACCTGGTATTTTTGAGCGAGCACACGGCAATGCTGTAAACTGTCTCGTTTTTCCTGGCATGTTTGAAACCGTGCCATACTACGCCAGGCCATCATCTCAAAACCAACAGCTTTCATTTCCTGAGCATGGGCTAATGCGCGTCTGGCATAGTCATACCCTAAAGCCACATCGCCCAAATCAGCCCAACAGTGTGCAAGGTTTGATTCCGCCAAAGACAACCAGCGAAGCAAGTTTCTGTCCTGGTAGAACAACAAACTTTCTTCAAGATGGCGGACAGCCTGTTCCGGCTCGCCCAAATTCAGGTAAACAATGCCATATACAGTTTTGGCGGCATTTTTTTCTAACTCATCATCAAGTTGTTGTGCTAACTCGATATGGCGAATTCCCCAAACCAGTGCCTCATCCAGACTGCCCCGAATCGTAAACACATCAATCAATGTGCCTAAAGCAGAAAGTAAACGGGAATCGGCATTGAGCGTTTCAAACAGGTGAATGCTATGACGAACGGCCGTTTCTACCTGAGCATATCGCCCCAGCGCCCATAACGGATAACACTTGTCATGGAGCAAAGAGGCTTCTGCAAAGGGGTCGTGCATTTGTATGGCACAATGGATAGCGGCATCCATCGTTGCCGCTGAAAGCTGATAGTCACCTGTTGCCAAACGGATGCCGCTATGATGATGGTACATTTCCCGGCGCAAATCCAGAGGAGCTTCCGCCCACGCCTCAACTTGCTCGATTACCGATTCAATTTTCACTGCCGCCTCGTCCTGCTGACCGTGGCGGCGCAGAATTAAGGTCTCTTGCAAAATGAGATACATGCTGGCATAGAAACGATCCCATCGGGCTAACGGGGGCTGGCTTTCAGCCAACAAGACGCGCTGTTTTTCATAATACGCTTCTCCCTCTGCCATCTTGCCCGCCAAAATCAATCGGGTTGATACACGGTGTCCTGCCCGTAATAATGGCCGGATCACCCTACCTGTCACTGGTAACTGCCATATTTCTTCAAAAACCCGGCACGCTTCATCATACTGGCCTAATTCAAACAACATATCAACGAGGCCAGCCAGTATATCGGCAGCGTCAACTGAACGGTTTAGCTCTTTAAATAAGGGGATGCTTTGGCGAGAAATATGCAGCCATTCTTCCCAGTTTCCCCACAAATAGGGCAGTGGCTGGAGCGCAACGATGAGGTCGGCGGCCAAGGGATGGAGAAACGGCCGTTGCCAGGCACGTTCTAACAATGTCAGCAAAGAATGAAAGTGAGGACGGATCTCATCCGGTTCGTTTGCCTGAATAAAGTGAACAGCCCATTTAAACCGGCCGCTTAACTGCTGCTCATACCAGGAGGCCCACTGTTGGCTTGATAAACTGAAAGAAGAAACGGCCGTTGTCATCACACCACCGTCGCATCATCATCCCAGCCGCCTAGAATATCCGACTGTAAAAAGGTGGCCGTTAACCGATGCAATTTATAAACCCGCTGCGTCACCGCTCCCCCCGCCACAAGCAACGAATAATCCAGCAACTGATCCAGCGCCACTTCAAATTCACCATTTGCCAAACCGCTCATGCCGCGCAGCCAGGCCGCCGTATCACCCTCCGGCGCAATATCCAATGTACTTAACAAAAGCTGCCGTGATGAATCTGCCAACATCTCCCATGTCATGCGATAAATATAGGTATACAAGTGATACGGCGTAACCGTATTGACTTCTTGCAACTGCTGCAATACCTCTGACAACGAACGACGCTGAAGCTGTGCCGCTGTCAATTTCAAGGCCAACGGCAAGCCGCCAACCAAATTGTATAAACGATTCAAATCACGTTGACCAAGTTCAATCGCCATGCCCAAACGACTCATTTCAAGCTCAATCAATATCCGGCTGTCTGCCATTGATAAAACTGGCACGGGTACTACACGCACAAATGGATATTGCCTCATCGTTTGCCGACTGGTGAGCAAAAACCGTGTTTTACCCGCTCCCGGTTGCAGAGCGGGCAGCAGCATTTCCACATCCGCTATCGTTTCCAGATTATCAATAACAACAAGATATGGCTTTTCGATAAAAAGCGCTTGCAAGTGTCGTAATTTATCTTGACTGGTCAATCCGGTCAGATGTCTTTGTCCCATCTGCACTACCAGGCGGTCTACAATGTCGTTGAAGGTACGCACGGGTTGTTTTTCAAAGATTAATTCGCCTGAACTTTCTAGACGCTGCTGACGGGCGCTCACCCACAAAATATCTTGCCAGCCTTCTACTTCTGTTTGGCGGTAGGCAGCGGCCTGGGCTAAAGCCGTTTTGCCAATGCCACCCAGCCCTTCAATGCTGATAAACGACCCGGCATGAGGGACGGTTAGCAGCGCCTGAATCTGCGCCAACAAATCTGTCACCCCCAACAGTTCCAGATAATCTGGCTGCGGCAAAAAACGGCTGAGGTGTCGGGAGCGACTGTGTTGATGCGCCTCCATTTCTGCCTGGCGCAGCAGCCATGTCAGGCGAGCCAAGCCAGCCTGGGCGCGGCGGCGGTAGTTACGCGATGAAACAGGCAGGGCTTGTTGCAGGTCGGCTTCGGTTAAGAGAATAGGGCTGATGTAGTGATGGTAGAGGGCGCTCCAGGTTTCCAGTTCTACATTATCACAGCGGAAATCTTGGGCGAGAACGGCCGTTATCCCTGCCCGTGTCATAGGTGGCCGAGATGGGTGTGCCAACCCTTCAGAAACTCGCTGCTCCTGCAAGCGCGATTCCACCAAGTTCCGCACATAATCGTAAAAGAGCAAACTCAATTCGGCTTCACCATCAGCATCAAATTGACGCAGCAAATCAAGCTGCCAAATATCAGCAGGCAGCTTCTGCACCTTTTGCCAGCAAATTAATGTTTGTTTGACAAGATCAAGGGTGATGGATTCTACGTTCATGGCTACTGTCCAATCATGACAAATGTACTACCTTCCGTTACCTGTTCTGTCCATTACCTGTCCGAATAAAGTCCAGCATAGCACGTGTAATTACAGGAGGCAGAGTATACTGATGGCAAGCAGTTTGGGCAATGATGGGAGTTTAAAAAGCGAAGCATTTCGCTTACGCGAATCAATGGAAAACAGCACAACAAATTGCTGTTTATTCAATCGCAAACCTGTTCCAGTTAACGTGCTGCACCACCACAAAACCTTCTGGTCTCACATGAGATCAGAGGGTTTTGTGCCATATTTCGAGGTCTTACAAACTTATTCATCATTTTCACACGAGGAGTATTATCAATGAACCATCACAAACTTCGGATAACCTTTTTCATAGCAATCTTGTTTTTGGCAATAACGATATTCGTGCCAAAAACAACTGCCCGACAGGAAGATAACAAATTTGCAGTCACCGCCATTGATCAAACATGGTGCGATGATGCTCAGGGCAATTGTCCATATTCAACAACCGCAGGTACGCCAGTCCGTTATGCGGGATCGTTTTCAAATTCGACTAATGGGTATGGCGGCTCTGTAATTTTAGACATCGATGTTGAACCTACTAAAGTATCAGGAAATATCAACTTCACAGATGGGCCTGATGTGCCTGGTGTTTTATGTGGAGCAGGCTCATTCAATGGATCAAGGACTGGGAATACTTTTTCCTTCAACTTTGTCTCAAACGATCCAGAACCGGGCTGCGAACCGTATAACGGGATTAACATGAGCGTTTCTGGCACAATCTCTGGCAATGAGATTGTGAATGGGACTTACAGTGTGCCATCTTTGGGCCAGGGTGGTACGTTTTCAGCAAAGCAGACAATTCGGAGTAACGGCCGTTTCTACAACAGCAGCTTGACCGCCGACGGCAATGTTTACACAGACCTCGCAACATGGGGCAACTCAATTGCCGGGTACATAGATTTCACTGGTGATGCTGGAGAAACAGGTTTGTGCGGAGCCAACTCCTTCACAGGAACACGCAGCGGTAACGCCCTTTCCTTCAGCTTTCTCTCCAGCGATTCAGGCGCAGGTTGTACTAATGTCGATGATAAACGATTCAATCTTACAGCCAATCTCTCCGCCAACAGTTTGACCAACGGTACTTATTACGTCCCCTATTTTGCACAAGGGGGGACATTTTATACCAATGGCCCGGCTGCCGATTCAACAGCACCTAATGGCTCAGTAACAGCCCCGTCAGCCAATGCAAACATAGGTCCAGGCAACCACACTTTAACTGCAAACGCCACCGATAACAGTGGCGGCACCGGTGTCAGTTATGTGAATTTCAAGGTTAAATATAATGGATCATGGCACTTTATCAGCACCGACCCCACGCCTCCCTATACAGCACAATGGCAAAGCCCATCCAACTTGCATTCTCAACAAATACGTTTTGCCGTAGATATTGTAGATAAAACAGGTAACAACAAAACAGAAGCTGGCGGTACGGTATTAATCAATTTCATCGAATCTTTAGGGGGAAACGTTAATGAAAATTGGGTGACAAAAGATTTGAGCAGATACCTCAATCAACTCTCGCTTTCACCAGATGGCAATCTTAAATGTGGTGGTTCTAGTGCCGCCATGGTTTTAGCAATTAATAACAAAATTCCAGCCAACTATACTAATATTGCAAGTACGGCCAATACATTTGGTCATACAAGTCATATTTACTTTTCAATCAAAAGTGGATTAGATAAACGTGGCATGGCAACGTCTATTCATTCTTGTATTACCGCAAACGATGCCTGGAACATTATTAAGACTGAAATAGATGCAGGCAGACCATTGATTGTGCTAAACACAAGAGTAACAGATGGTCATTATTTTACTGTCATTGGTTATCGTGAAAAGAATAATAACCGTGAAATCATCGTATACGATCCGTTTGGTAAGTGGATTGGTGTCCGCAACCGATATGACGCAAATTCAACTTCCCCAACCAGTTATAAAGGATATTGGCGAGTATATGATTTTGATGATTCTTGGGGATATGACATCCCACCATATGGATCATGCTCTGCCAATAGGGGGCATTTAGTTTCGACACATTCTACGGGTCTGCAAACACCTGCATTTACTAATGAAACTACAATACCCACTATTCCACCAGGGGAAATCAGTGATGAACCAGAAAACATTGTAACTTATGAAGGCATAGGCGATGTGGTCACGGTTAATGTATATTTGCCAACGATATTAAGCCCCTAGTTTAGAAAAATCTTTTACCTGTTTATAGTTGAAACGGCCGTTCCTCCCCCAAAAGGCCAAACGGCCGTTTCTCATTCAAACATCACTCCCATCTCTTCCGCCGTCAACCTACCCGTATTCTTAAAAATCAGCGTCAACGGTTGATCATACACCACAAAGCTCTCGTCCACGCGACCGCCATTCAAACCAGGCATCGACTCAGCCAAATAACGTGCCACGCCTTCCGGCGGCGTCAATCCCGGCCAACCGAATGTGTCTGGTCGGTAGAAGAAGGAGCCAAGATGGGGGTAACTGCCGTTCACCCACACCAACTCATACCCCAATGTCCCGTCAAACAAAAGCTGATGGTACTGCCCGGAAAGCGGATACGACTCAGGCAAACGCGGGGCTACGCCATACACGCGATTCGTCACCAGCGTCACATAATCAGCCTCCGCCAACAATGCCAGATTGGCCGCCAACTTTGCCTCAGAATCTCGCTCGTCTGTGCCCGTCAGCCAGGTGAGTTCCTGGTTGGTATACTCCTCCCGTAAGCGGACTTCTCCGTTATAGGCCATCGAAATGGGCAGCGCATCATCCCACTGTTCGCTCAAAATCAACGACCCCTGCGGCACGTGGTCATAAAGCCACTGCGAGGCTGTAATCCAGGGATGGTCGGACTGGTAAATGGCGACAAAAGAAAGGGCGTAAACGGCCGTTCCCAGCAACACCCCGCCCCACACCAGCCGCCGCAGCCACACCCGCTGCCAGCTCAACACCATCGCCGCCCCATACAGCATCAAAAAAGGCGTCAACGGCTGCAAATAGCGCATAAACTTCACGTAGAAACTACCGGTAACAAGGAAGAAGGGAACCATCCAGGAAAGAAGAATTAAAGATTGAAAAACTTGTCCTGAGCTTGTCGAAGGATTGAAAATTGAAGATTGTTGGTCTTTCCAATGCCAGAATCGCCAATCTTTAATCTTTAATCTTTTGGCAACCTGCCAAATCCCCCAACCAAACCCCGCAAATCCCAACACCCCCAGCAGCGGCCCCATGCCCCATTTCAACTGCATTTCGAGGTAATACAGATAGGGAATCGTGCCTTCATATTGGCGGGTGAACGGGATGTCGCCGCCACCGTTGACCATGACGCTTTGCGTAGAAATATTATCCAGGTAACAAGAAGCCCAGTTCAAGCGCGGGATGATGACTGGCCCCATCGTCATCGCGGGTGTAATCACGTCACAAGACCAGTCGAGTACAGCAAAGGGATTGGTGATAAAGAAGGCGAGGAAGGCAATAAGAACGGCCGTTACCCACCACGTTATCCATCTATCCTCAAAAACCAGCCACGCCGTCAGCGCCAAAGGCAAAAACAACAGCACCGCCGAAAACTTCGCCCCCACTGCCAGCCCCACAAAAACGGCCGCCCCCATAAACCAAACCGTAGACCACTTTCCTGCTTCCTGCCTTCTACCTTCTTCTTTTACTAACAGGTACAAAGCCACTACCGTAAAAAACGTCAAAAAGGGATCCACGATAAAAAAGTGGGCAAGTTGAATATGCATCACATTCAGGGTCAGGAATGCCGCCGCCAGCAAACCAACCGCCGCCCTAAACAAGCGGCGCCCCAGCAAAAACACAAAAATAATCGTGCCTAAATCAACCAACCCCGTCACCGCACGAGTCACAGCCGCTAGATGACGGAACTCAACCATATCAGCCGTGTTCAAAATGTCTGTCGTAAAAAACCAGTCGGCGGGAAAAATGTCGGAAACGGCCGTTTCTCCCAACCACCCCGCCATTTTCGTAGCCGTCACACCCAGATACAACGGAAAATGCCCATAAGCAAATTTACGCGGCTGGTCTTGCTCCACCACAATGCCCTCACTCTCCGCATTCGGCGGCCAATAATAAGGGTTAAAAGTCGATTTAGCAGGAGAAAAAGCCGTCGTCCAATCTTCAGGCCATTCAATTGTGGTAGCCACCCAGTGAATATACCGCTCATCAGGATGAAGATGATAATATCCATCCCAATCCAGCCCCGTCCAGCGCAAAACGGCCGCTACCAAAATTATTAGAGCCAATACAGCCCAAACCATCCACTTTCGCATCATAGAATTCTAGTGATAAGGATGCAAAGGGGCAAAGGAAAACGGTGGCAAGGTAACAAAAGCACTCTACCACCCTGCAACCCTGCAACCTTTAAAATAAAAAAGGCCGGAACCAAAGTCCCGACCTTTCATCAAACTCAAAAACCAAAAAAATTGGCTTAGAAATCTTCTTCTTCTTTGCCTCTGCCAATAACTTCCACAGAATCGGCCGATGGTTCGTAATCACCTTCCAAACCATCTTCATCTTCTTCATCTTCAATCGCAGCACGGTCAAAGGAGAAGGAAGCCACTGTTTCTTCTGGGTCAGCAAGGATTGTTACACCCTTCGGCGCCACCAAATCAGCAACCGTAATAACATCATCTGTCGTTGCAATCAAACTGATATCAACCTCAATCTCTGAAACAAGATCTTCTGGCAAAGCTTCAATTTCAATCGTACGCATTGCAAACCCAATCGTACCAGACCCTTCAGCCATAGCCCCAGAAACACCAACAGCCACCAATTCTGCTTCACCAGAAATAGCAATTTTCAAATCAACCTCTAAGAAATCGACATGAACCAAATCGCCTCGAGTGAGATGTTGCTGAATATCACGCGCCAAAACAGTCCGCTTATCTGAACCAATTTTTACATCAATCAGACTAGAACCACCTGCCTGACGCAACACACGGCGTAAAATACGGGTATCTAACTGAACATTCACAGGATCAGTTGCACCATAAATTACAGCCGGAGTAATACCTTCCCGGCGTAATTGTTTTACTTTTTTACCAGTTACTTCGCGGATGTCCGCGTCAATTGCCAAACGTTCATTACTCATGGTTGCTCATCCTCAACTAACGGTCTCCTCCGAATTAAGCGGGGATTGGCAGATTAGTCTTCATGCTCTAATCTAACAATCCCCGCTGCATTCCCGAAGAGCCAGAATTTTTTATTTTCAAAATCATCCATCTACCTGACAAAAAAGTCGCATCCGGAGGTGTGAATTGTTACCCGGATGCGATGTGTTTGATTATAATTGTCATCCTGATGGAAATGAACTGGTAAAGTATAGCAATCTTTATTAATTCGTCAACTTGACGCGCAAGTCAGCACAGGGTAAAAAAGCACCTTTGGAGGCATTATGACACAGACGAATGGAATTGGCTTGAATAATTATTACACAACCATAAAAGAACTAGGTAAGTTACAAACCACAGACCACGCCAAACGATGGAGTGAAGCTACGCTGCACACCCTGGCTCTCAATCTGAACCGAGGTACGAAAAAGAAATTAGCGGAAGCGCTGCCTGAAGAATTATCTGATCAGCTAAAACGCAAATTTTGGCTTGTCCATTTTCGGGACAAAAATCTCACCAGTCTTGAATTTCAAAAAATGACAGGCCGCCGCGCCGGAAATACCGATCAATCTTTTGCCCGGTATCCTGTCATCGCCACATTTCATGGGTTAAAAAATCTCATCAACGATACTTTGAATGATGATGTCGCCGACACGCTCTCGCCGGAACTGAGCCAGATGTGGCAAGATGCGTAAAGCGGTATTCAGTGTTCAGTTTTCAGTGAACAGTAAACAGTGTTCAGTAAATCGCTCACTGAACACTGTTTACTGTTCACTGTTTACTGTTCACCGTTTCCCCCTTTTCCTCGTATTCGTTTTCTCACTTTTGTTACTGGGCTGCGCGGCGGAACTGCCAGAAACGGCCGTTCGCAGTTCCATTCAAGTTTCCCTAACAGTAGATGGGGAGACCTACAATCTCAATACCGAAGCTACCAACGTACGGGAACTGCTCACGGAAGCCGGTATTGAACTGGATGAAGACGACGAACTTAATCCGCCAGCCTACACCCCTCTTGTTGGTGGTGAAACCATCACCGTCGTGCGTATCAAGGAAGAAATCGAAACCATAACCGAAAGCATTCCCTTCGACCGCAAAACCGTACGCAACGAAGCCATGGAAGCCGATGACCCGCCGCTCATTGTGCAGGCAGGCAAGGATGGCTTGTCAGAAACCACCATCCGCATCGTCTACCGGGATGGACTGGAAGCTGAACGCTGGCCGACACAAACTATTACCATCGAAGAGCCACTAGACGAGATTGTGATGGTCGGGATTGGCGCGGCACGGGGCAATGTCAGCTTTCCTGGCACGCTTGCCTACATGAGCGATGGCACGGCCGTTATTCTGCAAGGTTCCGCCGCTTTCCCTGAACAACTCGCTGTAGGGGGCGGTCTCGATGGGCGCGTTTTTGATTTATCCCCCTCCGGCAGCCATTTGCTCTTTACCCGCGTCGATGGCGATCCGGCCAGCTTTAACAATACGCTCTACGTCATCGAAACCCAGCGCGGCGCTGAACCACGGGCTCTGGGCGTGAATGATGTCTTGTGGGCAGGCTGGAATCCGGCCAGCGGGGCTGAAAACGAAACCATCGGCCAAATTGCCTACACCACCGCCATTTCCAGCACACAGCCACCTGGCTGGGAAGCCAACAACGACCTCTGGCTGGGTGAAATCCCAATTGATGAAGAAGATACGTTCGAACCAGAACGCATCATCGAAGCGTATCCGGCGCTGTACGGTTGGTGGGGCGGCAACTATGCCTGGTCGCCCGACGGCACGCGCCTCGGTTACAGCTTTGCCAATGAAATCGGCACCATCATCCTGGAGCCGGAGAATAACGGAGAACAGCGCATTAAATTGCAAGAATTCACCGAATTCAACACCTTGTCAGACTGGGTGTGGGTGCCCACGCTCACCTGGTCGCCCGACGGCCGTTTTCTAGCCTACACCACCCACAACAGCAGCGACCCGGACGAAGCCGTGTTTGACAGTTGGGTGATTGATACGGTGACGGGGGTAAACGGCCGTTTTGTAGAAAACGCTGGCATGTGGGCACATCTCAACTGGGGCAATCAGGAAAACGACACAGCGTCCATCGCCTTCTTGCGCACCACCAATCCATTAGACAGCCAACGCAGCAGCTACACCTTATGGCTAATGGATCAGGATGGTAGTAACGGCCGTCAGCTTTACCCCGAACCCGGGGAAAACAGCCGCTTTGCCTATCAGCCACGCTTCCTCGCCTGGGGGCCAACCGGTCATGATATCGCTTTCATCTTCGGTAATGCCCTTTACCTCTACAATCTGGAAACAAACGAAGCCCGCCGCCTCACCGACGACGACGCCATCAACACACACCCCACCTGGGCACCCTACGGCGCAGCCCTCGCCGCTGAACTCACCGCCAGCCCTACCCCAGAACCAGACACCCTGGGCGACAACCTGCCCACCAACTCCCGCCGCGACGAGTAAAAGCCTCCGCCAAATCAAACCCCATCATAAAAACTGACGCACACCCAATATTTTAGAGTGCGGTCTAAAGTTGTACGAGACTACAAAAGTCTCCTCAAATTTAATGCCAATTAGTATTGGTAAGACTTTTGTAGTCTGCT
>JACSSI010001133.1 GCA_014879345.1 Anaerolineae bacterium
TCATAAGCGAAGCCCATCGTGCCGATATGGTAAGAAATCGCGTCCATAAAAATTACAGACTTTAGCTCGATTTATCGAGCGCTGCTTCATAGACGGGGGATTCATCCCCCGTCGGCAGCGGCACAGCCAGGGCGCTGGCGCTGAGAATCGTGAGGCTGATCCAGAGTAAATCCGCTAGAAGCAGATGTACCATTTGCATCCAAACAGGTGCCAGCAAAATAACATTGAGTGCGCCGCCGATCAACTGTACCACCACGATAACGCGAAGGATTTTGCCCCATCGACGTGTGTTTGCAGATTCCCGTTCTCCCATCACATATCCCGCCAAATACAGCAAATAAACACTGCTCAAAATCGCCAACACCGGATGCCAGACACGCAGCCGAACCAGGAAATGGGCAGCCGGGTCTACATCTTGCTGAATGCCTTCAAGCAAAGTGTCACTGGGGAAGATGGTATCACCCAGAGCCGTAATCGCACCGGCGGCGCTGAGAATCATGATAGCCAGTAGCCCAATGCCCAGCAGCCAGGTCAACTTCCCTTGTTTGAGTTTGATGCCAGGATTGCCGCTGCCCCACCACGCCGTCAGTGTCACGAAACCCAGCAGCAGAAAGGTGTTGACAAGGTGCAGCGCCGCAGCAAAAGCCCGCGCCGCAGAGACGTTGTAGGCGACCAGTTCAAACAAAACGAGACCAGCCCCCAACAGGCTTTCAGTGATGGTGAAGATGAGGGTGAGAACGGCCGTTTTCTGCACCATATCTCCCTTCGGAAACACCCGAAACGCCCACACCACCAGTCCCAACACCAAAATGCCAAACACACCGCTCATCAGCCGGTGAGTCAGTTCAATCATCGTTTCAATCGACTGGGGTCGGTGAATAACATCGCCCTGGCAAGTCGGCCAATGCGCCCCACAGCCTGCGCCGGAGCCTGTTGCCCGCACAAACGCGCCCCACAAAATCACGAGAACCGTATAAACCACCAATATCCAGGCAAAAGTGGCGAAATTTTTATGCTTCATCGTGTGGATTTTAGCTTTCTGTTGACAAAGAATACAGAGACTGTCTTCTTTTAGTGATGGCTTCGACATGATCGGGCCAATTATGCAAAACAGTGGGATCGATGTCCGCCCCATTCGGCCATACTAGTGTTCCCAAATCAGAATTGAGTTGAACTTGATTAAAGAGCGACTTGTCTTGAAGTGACCTAAATAAAGGGCCTAAGAGAATCGGTTCAAAATCAATAACCATTTCTGTCTCATCATCAAATTCAACGCGAATCGTATAATCGCTGATGATTTCAAAACCGACTACATCGTATAATTCTTGTTCTTGAAACTCAGTTTGTGTCATTTTATAAACCCTCAATCGTGAGCAATGTTTGTTCTTGCTCAACCCGTCGCCAGTTTTCCATAAGTTCCTCTTGATGAAGTTCTGCCCAAGCCAAAATCAGATTATGTTGTCGTCGCGGCATGGTTCCAGCCAATAATGCAGGTGGTGTGATGGTAAAGCTGGCTCGATATTTTTCAGAGCGTGCATGAAAGTGAGGCTGTTGATGTCGCCCAAATTCATAATACATTGTAATGATAATACCGTAAAATCGAGATATTTCAGGCATAAGTTGATTATAACAGGGTATAGGTTGCTCTTGAAAGGGCAAGAATATGGAAGGGTGCGGTTTAAAGTTGTGTATAAGACTACAAAAGTCTCCTTAAATTTAATGCCAATTAGTATTGGCAAGACTTTTGTAGTCTGCTTTGTTACACAAAAACTAACCGCACC
>JACSSI010001134.1 GCA_014879345.1 Anaerolineae bacterium
GGCAAAAGCCCTGGCTGAATTCCTCTTCGACGACGAAGAGGCGCTGGTACGTATTGACATGAGCGAATACCGCGAACAACACACTGTCAGCCGCCTCTTTGGCGCCCCTCCCGGCTACATTGGTTACGAGCAAGGCGGTCAGCTCACCGAACAAGTACGCCGTCGCCCCTACTCTGTGGTGCTTTTCGACGAAATCGAGAAAGCCCACCAGGATGTGTGGAATACTCTGCTGCAACTGCTGGATGACGGCCGTTTAACAGATGGGCAAGGTCGCGTTGTCAACTTCCGCAACTGTGTCATCGTTATGACAAGTAATGTCGGGACATCCTTCGTCAAGAAATCTGGTGCATTGGGTTTCGCTGGCGTGCGTGATGCTGATGAAAAAGCGAACCACAAACGCATCGAGGAAGCGCTCAAAGACACGTTCCGGCCTGAATTCATCAACCGCATTGATGAAATCATCATCTTCGAGCCGCTTTCGGAAGAAGATATGGTGGAAATTGTGAAGCTGCAAATCAAAGAAGTGCAGGAACGCCTGGCGGACCAAGGCAATCTTACGATTGTGTTGGCAGAAGCCGCACAGCATTGGCTGGCCGAGCAAGGCTTCGACAAGGATTTCGGGGCACGGCCCATGCGCCGCGCCATCCAGCGCTTCGTGGAAAGCCCGCTCTCCGTGCAACTGCTTAAAGGCGATATCAAATCCGGCGACCACATCCAGATTGACGTGGCCGACGATGAGCTGACGTTTACGAAGCTTGATGTGGCACAGCCGCCTGTTGAAATTAGTGAAACGGCCGTTTCCGCCGCATAACCAACGATAAACACACAAAGAAAAAGACCTCTGGGCATTTTAGTCCAGAGGTCTTTTTTTTACTTTGCCGCCACCGCAAACAAGTTTGTAGTGGAGACTTTAGTCATCAAACCCACTGAAGTGGTTACTACAAACCTGGGGAACGGCCGTTATCCCCCCAGAATAGATTGCGCCATACGCAATCTATTCCGCACTATTTCTTTATCCTCCCAGAATAGATTGCGCCACGTCATGCATACTCAGCCCGGAATCACGCGCCTCCCGCTGAATCATGCGGTACGCTTCCTCTTCCGTATAGCCATCGGCCATGAGCTTGCCTTTGGCGCGGTCTACGACTTTGCGCATCTCCAGCGTTTTGTGCAGCTTAAGCGCTTGCTCTGCGATAGCTCGCTGCTCTGTGAAACGCTTATACGCCACGTTAATTGCTGCCGAGAGTTCGGCCGATTCCACCGGTTTGATTAAGTAGCCATGAATGGGCAAATCGGAGGCTTTTTCGATGAGGTCATCGTCGCCAAAGGCAGTCAACATGATGATAGGCATCGGTTTGGTGCGGGCGATAGTTTTGGCAGCCTGCAAACCATCAGTGTAAGGCATTTTGATGTCCAGAATTGCCAGATCAAACTTTTGGCGGCGTGTCAATTCCAGAGCATCACGGCCGTTTACAGTTGCCATCACCTCATGACCCATCCCCTCCAGCATCGACTTCAAGCCCATACGAATGATGGATTCATCGTCAGCAATTAAAATTTTCATCTTTCCACTCTTTTTTTAGCCCTGACAGGTTTACTAAAATCGTTTACATTTTGTTATGCACGTTATCTTGGCTGTCCTAAGCCCAATAAACCTGTCAAATCTACATCTCTATCCCATTCAAACTATCCTTGCAGACCAAAGCCTGGCGAAGCCTGTCAGGTCTGCAAGTTCCACTCTATTATAAAAACCTGACAGGTTTACATAAATCACAGGTTTT
>JACSSI010001135.1 GCA_014879345.1 Anaerolineae bacterium
TTTGTTGGTGTAGTCGACGAAGAGGTTCCCGTTTTCCGCATATTTGGGATGAAAGGCCACGCTGAGTAAACCCCGCTCTGAAAAGCCAGATTCTACACGCTCGCTGATATCGAGAAAGGGTTCAGCCAGCAATGTCCCATCTTGAATGATGCGAATCCGGCCCGGTTTTTCGACGACGAAGAGCCGCTCATCGCCAGCGTGGGTGAGGTAGGTGGGGTCGGCTAACCCTTCTGTGAGGATGGGGACGAGGGTGATGCTGGTAACGGCCGTTACTTCGCCTGGTTCGGTCACTTCGACAGGCTCAGTGGTCGAACCAACCTCAGTGTCCGACACCGGCGGCGTGATGGTAATGCCATCGTTTGAGCTACACGCTGCCAAAGCAATAACCAAAACAAACAGGACAAACCCCCACCCTAGCCCTCCCCCAAAGGGAGAGGGTCGGGGAGAGGGGATGACTGCCGAAGTATCGTTTTTTAGCGCAGACATGTGTGCCTACGCTTCCGTCGCCCGCAGACGTTCTCCGTACTGCTTTTCGTAATACGCTTTGAACTCACCGCTCTTGATTTTGCGCCACCACCACTCGTTTTGTTGATACCAAACGGCCGTTTTCCTGACTGCTTCCTCTGAACTATGCCGGGGTTCCCAGCCGAGTGCTTTGATTTTGTCCACATTCAAGCTGTAGCGGCGGTCGTGGCCGGGGCGGTCTGCCACGTGGCGGATGAGGTCGCGGGATTTGCCCAACGTGTCGAGCAAAATTTCCACCATCGTCATATTTGCCATTTCCACACCCGTGCCTACATTGTAAGCCTCGCCCAGCACACCCTTGTGCAGCACCAAATCAATCGCTTCGCAATGGTCAACCACGTATTGATATTCACGCATCTGCTGACCGTCACCATACACTGGCAGCGGCAGCCCGTCGATAGCGTTGCTGGCAAACAATGGCACAACTTTTTCCGGATATTGGAAGGGACCAATGTTGTTGGAACCGCGTGTAATCGTCACCGGCAGGCCATAGGTGATGAAATAGGCGTTGACGAGCAAATCGCCGCTGGCTTTGCTGGCAGCATAGGGGCTGCGCGGGTCGAGTTTGTCTGTTTCTACGCTGGAATAACCTGCCGGAATGTGGCCGTACACCTCGTCGGTGGAAATTTGGTGGTAGCGCAAGCCGTGATTCTTGGCCGCTTCCAGCAGCACATATGTGCCGTACACGCCCGTCTGAATGAAGGCATCGGGCGCTAAAATGGAGCGGTCTACGTGGGTTTCGGCGGCAAAGTTGATGATGGTGTCGATGCTGAACCGTGTGATGGTTTCGTCTACTGTGGCGGCGTCGCAAATATCGCCCTGCACAAAGTGGTAACGCGGATCATCTGCCACTTCGAGCAGATTTTCCAGATTACCGGCATAGGTCAGCTTGTCGTAAACGATTATGTCGTATTCGGGATATTTTTCGAGAATGTAGATAACAAAGTTGGAGCCGATGAAGCCAGCCCCGCCTGTAACCATGATGTTTTTCATATGAGTTTCCTTTACCTGACTAGACCTGTCAGGTTTTGCCTGGATAGGTAGTCGCCTATCGGTCAAACCTGACAGGTCTGGCAGATGGTGACTTTACTTTTTTGTGTGAATTTGTAACTACTCAGCCAGACCTGTCAGGTTTACTCGAGAGATAAATATCTAACAAGGTCAAACCTGACAGGTCTTTCTCGAGAGACTTAGTAGTAACGTGAATTTGCTGGCCTGGATTTTAGCCTACAGTGGGTAATTTTTGTAACCG
>JACSSI010001136.1 GCA_014879345.1 Anaerolineae bacterium
GCATGTTAGAAACAGCAGAAAAAAACCGCAAGGTTATGTCCTGGATTGCCATTGGGGTGGGGCTGCTCATGGCAACGATTATTCCTTTTATTGTGCAAACGTCACTGGCACGTGTGTTGATTGGGCTGATTGCCCACGTTGAGGCAGGCAACCCCACTTTTTCCAGCGGTGTTCCCCTGTTCGACTTTTTCTATCCGGTGTGGCGGGCGATCATTTTTGTGGCAGGCATCGCCCTGATTCTTATCTCTCAGGAGATTAAGAAGGGAGAAGAGTGGACGTATCCGCTGGCAATGGCATTGTTGGCGCTGCCCGCCATTGGCGGCATGTTTATGTTTCTGCCGTATATCAGTTGGGTGGACGGATTCCCGCTGCCGTTGATTATTTCACTCATTGGGCTGGCCGGTTTTTGGAGCTTTATTCTCCTCTACCAGGGAGAGAAGATACAGAAATGGGTGCGTTTTGGCGCTTTGACCTTCATCGGGATGTTGACCACCCATGCCTTTACCATCGGCATTGGCGCCCAGCGCACCATGGCGACTCGTCCTGGCTACCCGTTGTATAAAGATTTTACCTGGTGGCTTTTTAACTGGGCGGGAGAGGTGAACTGGGTAGCGGCCGTTTTGCTGTTTATCTCTATTCCCCTGTTGGCAATCGGTAAACGGCGCGGCTGGTGGCTGGCGTTTATCGGCACAGTAGCCATTCTGGCGATTGATGCCCCCACGCAGTTCTTCCGCACGAAGACGTTGGATTATTTGTACGGTTCGCTGTTGGCGCTGGGTGTGTTGGTGTTCCTGGTCGTGCCTTATTTCAAGCAGCGTTTACTGAATGTTGAGGTAGAGACGGATGCTGGCAGGGAAACGGCCGTTTCCGACCAGGCCATCATAAACCAAGTTTAGCAGGAAACCGGTAGCGCGATTTACACAGGAATTACCATGGGCGACGGCGCACCGTTCGGCTGAGCTCACGCCGAAGCCACTATAAATGAAAATATGGCATCGAATTAACGCCAATTTACGCGAATTATCTGGCCTCATTCAACAAAAATTCGTGTTAATTCGTGACAATTCGATGCTTTATACGAGGAGAATCACCATGAAAAAACTCAAAGATAATTACACATTAGGCGCGATACTAGCCGTTATCGGCATCATCGCCGGGATATTAACACTCTATCTCCTGGCGGATACCTACAACACGGTCATCTCCACCCATTTTAATGCAGGTGAGTGGGAAGAGAGCAATACGGTACGCATTGTGTATGCGGTGCTGGGCTGGTTTGGCATTGCGGCCGGGGCGTTAAGCGCCTCGGTGCTGTACGGCTTTCTGACAAAACGGCCGTGGGCCTGGTTCTGGGGCGTGGTGGCGGCCACCATTCTGCTGCTGGCTGGCTTCTTCCCCATGATTCCGGCCGCCGACAGTGGCCTGCCCGTGCCGACGATGATCGTCTTCGGTTTGGGAGCGATTATGTGGTTTGGCATGCTCTTCATTGGCGGCATCGAGAACAAGCTTATTGCGCTAACATTTGTGGCGGGGTTGGCTTATGTACTCACCTTCATTGATGGTGTGGCTCCGATCTCTAAATTTCAGACCACCTTCCAAGAGCCGGGAAATATCATTTCAAGCACAGATGCTTTTTGGAATGGCATGTATGTGATGTCGCAGCAGGTCAACTGGTGGGGTGCCGCAGCCTGGGCCGGCTTTATCTTTGCCGCCATCCTGCGTAAACCATGGGCGGTGGCGTTGGGCGTCTTTGCCGCCAGCATGTCGATAATCGG
>JACSSI010001137.1 GCA_014879345.1 Anaerolineae bacterium
GTCATGAAGTACACCTCGATGGCGACGATGGTCATGGCGATGGTGTGGTAGAGCATGATGATGCGCCCTTCCCGCTCCGCCTCGACCAACTGTAAGTTGAGGAGATTGACGGTGATGTCTTTGACCCCCCACTCCACCATCGGCCCGGACAACATGCCAAAAACGGCCGTTATAATCGCCACGGTCGCCATCGCCACCAAAGTCAAGCCTCTGGTAGAACGGAATAAATAATCAAATCGTTTGGCTAGTGCATCCATAAAAAGGCTCCTATTCCCGTGAAACAAAGCAACCAGTTCACGGCCGTTTTGTTTGTGAAAACTGTAACAGAAGCCTGAATGCGTTGTCTTTGACAAAAGGCAAATCATCCATGAAAAGCCGGATGCTTTAATTAGAAATCAGATTTTCCTGGCATCTTCTTCAGAACTGCTTCAGAAGTATGGTCACAGCACAGTTGCCGCCACGCCCATCTTACCGGCGGATTTGGGGGCGGAGGCTGGGCTTGCGGGTGCGGCCGTTGCCGCCCACTTCAAGCTCAATTAAGAAATCGCTATCGTTTCTGCTTTTGCCATGCCAGCTTTCGTCTTTTGCCACACATCCCACGCAATCGGGAGCAAAGATAAAATCCACAACATGTAAGCCCAGCCATGCAATAAGCTTCTCATTGGCTCGATAAGGATACTGGCCCATAAGAAAATCGCACCTAAATTTACCAGGGTGAAACTGAGCCAGGTACCGCCCAGCTCAGCATCTTCCTCGCCAAAGAAGAAGCGCTGGTAGAAATAAGGTAAGATGGCATAGCTAAATTGCAGCAGCCAGCCATAAATCAACGCCTGCGGTGTGGTGGCTTCCAGTGCTTTAGCTGGCATGACACCTTCAATGCCAAATATAATGAATGGCGCCATGGATAACGGGGCAAACAACCAGAAGTAGGAGGCCAACAGATGGGCAATACCGGGCGTCCAGGCAGCCTTGTCGCCAAGAAGCGGTTTTATGGCAAGGACAAGAAGCCATATGGTGGATCCCGTATGCAAAAGTGCACCTATTGCTGCCAACGTTTTATTGCTTAGCCAAGGGCTGAGTACAAGCGCCAATGCGCCCAGCGTAAGCATCCAGAAAATGGGGGTAATGGCTTTGGAACTGGCTAACGGCCGTTTTGTCCACACCGGATACAAATCTATAAAAAATCCAGCAAAAACCAACGATATGAAACCCCAGTTATTGGCGTGGATATGCACTTCCCCCGGGTCTCCCACAATACCTAGGGGTCCCGACCAACCAGTGAATAAGCCCGTGCCAACAAGAATGCCGATCAAGAAAAAGATCAGACCGGAAATATAAAACTTGCGTCCATTTTGTGCGCCGCTGCTTTTCCCAGATTTCCCCTTAATGCCGGCTAATTGTATGAGCAGGAGTGTCGTCGCTATAAAAATCAAGGTGCCGCCAGTGATGATGGGAACTTTGCTTACCAGAGGAATGCCGACTAGAAGCAAGATGATACCGACATTAAGCGATGACCAGATATCCCAGCGCATTTTCGGACGGGTAACTCCGTGATATTTAGCTGTCAGAATGGGCATCACACCAAAAACAATTTGCGTGATCACACCGATGGTAATGAAATGAACACGCAGCCACACCATGCCATTAAACCAGGGCAGTATGCGCCAGCTTGAGAATGATGCTGCTGTTGCGGCAAATATGGCAACAAACAAATAAAGCAATGCCATTATCATATAGGGAATCATTTAATTTTCTCCACTTGTACAAATTTAAGG
>JACSSI010001138.1 GCA_014879345.1 Anaerolineae bacterium
TATCCAACAAATAATGGTTCAAAACTTCGAATCTATAATTTGCTGCGAGGTTTAGCGCAAACGCATCAAATCACTTTGTTGGCATTTGCGGAACAATCAAACACCGATCTGGTTCCTCAACTGATGTCTATCTGTAAGGAAGTAAGAACTGTTCCGTGGCGTGAATTTGATCCAGACAGCTTGAAAGCACGTTTCGGTCTCTTAAGCAGAATGCCACGTTCAGTAATAGACACGTATTCTTTGGAAATGGAGCAACAAATTGAGCAAGTACTTGAAGATGAAGATTATGATTTGATTATCGCATCCCAATGGTCTATGGCCGGATATAGTAGTTGTTTCCGGGGAATTCCTGCTTTGTTTGAAGAAGTTGAAGTTGGGCTTCATTATCAGTTTTATACGCAGGCAAAAACGTTTCAACAGCGTTTACGATATGGATTGAGCTGGACTAAGCACAAAAATTACATCGCACGATTACTCCAAGATTTTTCTGCATGTACAGTTGTATCAACAGAAGAAAAAAAGCTGCTGAACAAAATTTCGCCGCACTTTAACCCGATTGAGATTATCCCCAATTGCATTTTCCTGGATGATTACCAAACTGACACAACAGAAGCAAAGCCCAACACCCTAATTTTTACTGGGCCTTTCAGTTATCATGCTAATTATGAAGCAATGGTGTGGTTCTTGGGAAAAGTTTATCCACTGATTTTGGCACAAGTTCCCGATGTGGAGTTAACCATCACAGGCGATTCTCTGGGAAAACCACTACCAGAGATCGATAATGTTAACTTAGTTGGTTTTGTAGATGACATTCAGTCATTGATCACTTCATCCTGGATTAGCATTGTGCCCTTACAAATCGGTGGCGGCACTCGTTTGAAAATTTTGGAAGCGATGGCTTTGCATACACCTGTCGTTTCAACAACAAAAGGGGCAGAGGGGTTAGATTGCAAGCCCGGTGAAAATATTCTGATCGCTGATGAGCCAATAGACTTTGCGAATGCAATTTTAACTTTATTGAAAACACCTAATTTGCGTAATAGTCTAGTAGAAAATGCATACCAATTAGTGTCTGAAAATTATAATTGGTCAAATGTGATGCCTCGATTTTTGGATCTTGTTGAGATGACAGCAAAGCGGCAATCTAGCTGCAATTGATAAACGCGATGAATACATTGATTCGTTCTTTTCACAAATCAAAAAACTGGCTTTTGAGTGACCCCCTCCATTGGTTGAAACCTTTACTCATTGCAGGAGTGTTGCTGGTTAGCATAGTGTTACCTTTGGTAGGATCTGAGCGATTGATCCAATTGAGCATTGTCATGGTTGTTGGGGTTGGCGGACTTTTGTTTTTATGGCAAATTCCTGCTTTGGGGCTGCTCTTGACAATGCTCGGCGGCATCATGGTGCCATTTACCGGCCCCAGTGGCATTAATGTGGCTGTTTTAGGGTTTGCTGCACTGTTGGGTATCTGGCTGTTGGATATGGTCGTTTATCAGAAAAAAATCACATTGGTATCTTCTCGTCCGATACGGCCGTTATTATTCTTTGTATTCGTCGCTATTCTCTCTTTTATCGTAGGCCAATTGCCCTGGTTCTTTTTTGTTAAACCGGCGCCTATGTATGCTCAATTAGGGGGGCTGATGATATTTATTTTGTCAGCTGGGGCTTTTTTGCTCGTGGCGCATCAAGTTCGGGATATCCGTTGGTTGCAATGGATGACATGGTCGTTTATCGCTTTAGCCGGTTTGCATATTGCTGGCTGGATTATTCC
>JACSSI010001139.1 GCA_014879345.1 Anaerolineae bacterium
ATAATGCGGTAGCAATCGTTCAATCTGCTCAGGCAAGAGGTGTACCCGTTATTACTGCACGCCAAATGCTGGAATGGCTTGATGGTCGCAATACATCTTCCTTTGGCTCACTTTCTTGGGATGGTAGTACGCTTAGCTTCTCCATCTCGGCTGATCCCGGCGCGAACAATTTGCGGGCTATGCTTCCTATTCAAACTGAAGCTGGTGCAATCACGAGTATCAACTTCAATGGCACACCAATAACCTTTTCTACAGAGATCATCAAAGGTATAGAATATGCTGTATTTGATGCCCTAACAGGTGTGTATCAGGCCTCAACGACGCCATTGCCTCCTGACACAGAAGCTCCATCAGTGACGATAACTGAACCCGTAGCAAGTGCTGTTGTTTCTGGCACAGTAACTATTCGTGCAAATGCATCTGACAATGTTGCGGTTGCAGGCGTTCAGTTCCAAGTAGATGGTGTTAACGTGGGTGCAGAAGATACGATCGCACCTTATTCAATTAATTGGAACAGCCTGACAGTTGCAAATGGCACACATCAATTAACTGCAATAGCACGAGATGCTGTCGGCAATACGGCTACGGCATCAGCCATCCCTGTAACCGTTAATAATATTCCTGATACCGTATCCCCAACCGTGATTTCTATCAGCCCAGTTAATGGTCAGGCTAATGTGCCGGTGAATTCAAGTATTTCAGTGAGCTTTAGTGAAGCCATGGATTCAGCCACCATTAATGGGACAACTGTCCAGCTTCGGGATAGCAATAACAACTTGGTCTCTGCTGCGGTGTCATATAATGTTTCTGCCAAAACAGCAACGTTGACGCCATCTTCCGCTTTGGCGACCGCGACAACCTATTCCATTGTTGTGAGAGGTGGGGCTGCTGATCCACGTGTGAAGGACTTGGCAGGTAATGCATTGTCGGCTGACTTTACATCGTCATTCAGTACAGCAGTTCCATCACCATACAGCAGCATCTGGGATGGCTCTGTTACGCCAGCAAGAGCCTCAGAGAATGATCCGAATCCTGTTGAATTAGGTGTGAAGTTCCAATCTGATATTGATGGCTACATTACAGGAATTCGTTTTTACAAAGGTGGTTCGAATACAGGATCCCATATTGGAAATTTGTGGGACATGAGCGGTCAATTGCTTGCAACCGCCACCTTCGTCAACGAAACTGCCTCTGGCTGGCAGCAAGTTAACTTTGCCACGCCGGTTGCCGTTAATGCCAATACTACTTATGTGGCGTCATATCACACAGAAGCTGGCTATTATGCAGTTGATTCAAATTACTTTTCCGTGAATGGTGTTAATAATGCGCCGCTGAGAGCATTGGCTAATGGCGTAGAGGGGGGTAATGGTGTATATGAATATGGGCCTACTCAATTCCCCTCATCTAGTTTTAGTGCTTCAAATTATTGGGTAGATGTCGTATTTGCTACCGAGATTATTCCTGACACAGAATCACCTGTTGTCAATATCACCAATCCGATTGATGGCGCGACTATCGCAGGTGCTGTCAACATCAATGCCAGTGTGACGGATAACGTTGGTGTTGTCGGTGTTCAATTTACGCTGGATGGTGTGAATCTTGGTCAAGAAGACGCCTCAGCGCCTTATTCAGTTGACTGGAATAGTTTGTCGGCAACGAATGGCAACCATCAAATAGCCGCAATCGCCCGGGATGCTGCAGGCAATACTTCGACATCTGCTGTAATAAACGTCACAGTTGACAATCTGGTCGATACAACGCCACCAACGATTAC
>JACSSI010001140.1 GCA_014879345.1 Anaerolineae bacterium
CAACCCTGCAACCCTGCAACCCTGCAACCCTGCAACCCTGCAACCCTGCAACCCTGCAACCCTGCAACCTTTAACCTGGAGTAACTCATGGTCTGGATAAAATTTATCTTTTTCGCGGCGGTGGTGGTGATAACGGCCGTTAAACTGGCTGAATATGGCGACGTGATCGCCGTGCGTACCAAGCTGGGCGGGCTGTTTGTCGGCACCATTTTTCTGGCTGCGGCCACGTCACTGCCTGAACTGATTGCTTCCATTAGCGCGTTCCAGTTGGGCGAGCCGAATTTGGCAGCCGGTAACTTTTTTGGCAGCAACATGGTCAACGTGGTGCTGCTGGCGCTAGTCGATCTGGTTGTTTTTCGGGTGCCGCTGCTGCGAAAAGTGGCCGTTAGCCATGCGGTTACGGCCGCCCTGACGACGGTTTTAATGACGGTCGCCGTCTTTGCCATTTTGTCTGATATGAACATCACGATTGGCTGGGTGGGGTTGGACAGCATCTTGCTGATTGTGATGTATTTTGTGGGCATCTGGCTCATCCAGCGGGAGACAAACGGGCCGACAGCTTCGCCCGCGCCCGCAGGGGTGACGGTTGCTGCCGGATTCCCGACTTTGAAAGTGGGCATCATTGGGTTTGCAGTTGCCGCCTTTATTTTGGTAATGGCTGTGCCGCAGTTGGTTCTTAGCAGCACAGAAATTGCCGTTATCACTGGCTTGGGCACAGGTTTTGTGGGTACAGCACTGCTCAGTATCGTCACTTCTTTGCCGGAACTGGTGGCGGCGATTGCGGCTGTGCGCATTGGCGCGTTTGACATGGCGGTAGGCAACTTGTTCGGCTCCAGCGTTTTCAATATGTTGGCACTTGGCCTTTCTGACTTTTTCTATACCGATGGCAGTTTCCTGGCCGACATCGACCCGGCGTTTGCCATGGTGGGCTTGATTGGCATTTTGCTCACGAATATGGCGTTGATTGGTAATTTGGCACGGGTGGAGCGCAAAATATTGTTCATTGAACTGGATGCAGTGGCGATTATTATTGTCTATTTGTTGGGGCTGTATTTCTTGTTTGTGCGTGGTATTGGTGTTTAATATTTATTACAAAGGAACGAAGATACAAAGAAACAAAGGAAAAGCTTTTCTTTCTACCTTTGTCCCTTTGTATCTTTGTATTAAGCTGTTATCTGTATGAAGATGCGATGGTGGGAATGGCTGCTGTTTTTTGCAGGATTGGTGGCGTTTGCAGTGCAGGCGGCGCTGGCATCACCGCTAAAATCGGCGGCGTTTGATGAGGAGTACCATATTGCCGCTGGCTATGCCTACCTGAAAACGGGCGATTTTCGGATGTCTACCAGCCACCCGCCGCTGGTGGATACGCTGAGTGCTGTTCCCCTTTTATTTCTCGACGATGTGGTTTTGCCGATTGATCATCCTTCGTGGGCGGATAGCAATTATTTTGTCTTTTCGGACATTTTCCTGTGGTACGCTGGCAATAACGCGCAGGAGATTTTGGTAAACGGCCGTTATCCCATCATCTTCCTCGCCACCATGTTAGTAGCCGCCCTGTTCTTCTGGGCGCGGCAAATGGCAGGGGTATGGGCGGGTTGGATCGCGCTCATCTTGGCTGCTTTCGACCCTAATTTGATTGCAAACGGCCGTCTCATCACCACGGATTTAGGCTTGACGCTGTTTATGGCGCTGACGATGTGGCGGCTGTGGTGCTGGCTCGAAAGGCCATCCTGGCGCAACCTTATCCTTACTGGCATTTTGGCTGGCTGCAC
>JACSSI010001141.1 GCA_014879345.1 Anaerolineae bacterium
TTAACAGGATACGGAATCCCTGAACTCAGAGAATTCTTGTTGACTGGAACATTTTAGTTTGTCAGCTCCGACCCGATTTTCAGATCGCGCCGGAAAATATTTTTTATAAGGAGAATCAAATGGCAAAACCTCAAGGAGAAGCACTGGGTTTAGTAGAAACCCGCGGTCTGGTAGCAATGATTGAAGCTGCCGACGCCATGGTCAAAGCGGCCAACGTGTCGCTGGTAGGCATGGAAAAGATTGGCTCCGGTTTGGTGACCGTCATGGTTCGTGGTGACGTTGGGGCAGTGAAAGCTGCTACCGATGCTGGTGCAGCTGCCGCCAAGCGAGTTGGCGAAGTTGTATCCATTCACGTCATTCCGCGCCCGCATGCCGACACCGAAGCATTGTTGCCCACGAAGGAAGGCTAGCAAACCCTTTCATAGGGTTTGCACAAATCCCTTCACAGGATTTACCGGAGTCTTCGTGATCGGGCGCAGATGGCAACGTCTGCGCCCTTCACAAAGATTTAGATAAATAAGTAACTCGAAAAACAAACGTTTTCGCAGTTTACCTAGAGGAGCAAAAATTCAATGGATGACAAAGTTTTAGAAATGATTGTCGCACAAGTTATGGACAAAGTCGGTGGTAACGGTGATGCCGCCCCTGCAGCCGCAGCCGCATTCGCCAACCCCGGCATGACAGAATTTGTAGGCACCGCCATTGGTGACACCATTGGCATCGTAATCGCCAACGTAGACCCCGTCGTACACGAAAAAATGGGTCTCGACAAAAAATACCGTTCCATCGGTATTTTAAGTGCCCGTACCGGCGCTGGCCCCCACATTATGGCCGCTGATGAAGCCGTCAAAGCCACCAACACCGAAGTCGTAGCCGTAGAACTGGCTCGTGATACCAAAGGTGGCGCTGGTCATGGCTGTCTCATCATCTTCGGCGCCGAAGAAGTTTCCGACGCCCGCCGCGCCATCGAAGTAGCCCTGAAAGATTTGGAACGCACCTTTGGTGATGTATACGCCAACGACGCTGGTCATATCGAACTGCAATACACCGCTCGCGCCAGCTTCGCCTGCGAAAAAGCCTTTGGCGCCCCCATCGGCCGCGCCTTCGGCCTCTGTGTCGGTGCCCCCGCTGGTATCGGTGTCATCATGGTCGATGCGGCCGTGAAATCCGCAGACGTAGACGTGATTGGTTATGCCAGTCCAGCCAGCGGCACCTCCTTCAGCAACGAAGTCATCGGCTTTTTCAGTGGTGACGCCGGTGCTGTTCGCCAGGCTATTCTCACCGCCCGCGAAGTGGGCGTGAAACTATTAGGCACGTTAGGCGAAGCCCCAGAATGCTTGGGCGAACCTTACATCTAGGCTCAAATTCCGTTTGTAGTGATGACTTTAGTCATCCGTGACGAAGTCGCCAACCGCTGAAGCGGTAACTACAAACCTTAGTCAAAAACCTGCAATAGCAGGTTCAACCCCCTTGAGGAGGTAAAAACAAAATGGCTAAACGACAAAAACGATTTGAGGTGATGGACGAACGGGCAGTCAACAAAGATGGTTTTGTGACTGAATGGCCCGAAGTTGGCTTAATCGCCATGGGCAGCCCCAACGACCCAATCCCCAGCGTCAAAGTACAAAACGGCGTCATTGTAGAGATGGACGGCAAGAAGCGTGCAGAATTCGATTTCAACGAACTCTTCATCGCCAACTACGCTATCAATGCAAGCCTCGCCGAAGAAATGATGGCGATTCCCTGTGTGGAGATCGCTCG
>JACSSI010001142.1 GCA_014879345.1 Anaerolineae bacterium
CCCAGAGGTACGGGATTCTTCACTGCGTTCAGAATGACGCGAACCCCAGCAGATCCTAAAGAGCCAAACAAAGTACATGAAGGATTCACAGCCAAGTACAACGTACACATGCTCGTTTACTACGAAGCACACGAAACCATGCCCGCCGCCCTCACACGGGAAAAACAAATCAAAAAATGGAATCGTCAGTGGAAAATCAACCTCATCGAAACAGAAAATCCCCATTGGCGCGATTTATGGGAAGATATTGTATAAATGTTGACGTCATTCCCGCGAAGGCGGGAATCCACACACCCTAGATTCCCGCCTACGCGGGAATGACGTGAGACGGGCGAAATATAAACCATGAAACCAACAACCGAACGCAACTTTGAAGAAGCCATCGAAGCCTACCTCCTCGACCATGCAGGCTACACCAAAGCCGACAACAGCCAATTCGACGCCGCCCTCGGCCTTGACCCCATCACCCTGCTCCACTTCCTCAAAACCACCCAACCCGATACCTGGGATAAACTCAGCGCCAGCTACGGCCCCAGCGTCGATGCCGAAGTCGTTAAACGCATCGCCAGCCAATGTGATGAGCGCGGCCTGCTCGATGTGGTGCGCAACGGCGTTCGAGATCGTGGACAAACCCTCAAACTCGCCTATTTCCGCCCACCCACCAGCCTCAACCCCGAAACCGAAGCGCTCTACCAGCAAAACCAGCTCACCATCATGCGCCAGGTCTACTTCGACACCGCCAGCAAAAAGACCATCGACATGCTGCTCTCCCTCAACGGTCTGCCCATCGCCACCGTCGAACTCAAAAACGCCTTCACCGGCCAGCGCAGCATCAACGCCATCCTGCAATACATCAAAGACCGTGCTCCCAGCGCCAAAACACCCCTCATCCAATTCAAAAAACGCGCCCTCGTCCACTTCGCCGTCGATACCGACGAAGCGTTCATGGCTACCCGTTTGGCGGGCAACGACACCTACTTCCTCCCCTTCAACACTGGCGATCACGGTGGCAAAGGCAATCCCACCGACCACCCCTACACCACCGGCTACAAAACCGGCTACCTGTGGGAAGAAGTGTGGCAGCGCGACAGTTGGCTCGACATCATCCACCGCTTCATCCATCTGCAAAAAGAAGAAACCCGCGACTACATCACCGGCAAAAAACAGACAAAAGAGACCCTTATCTTTCCCCGATACCATCAACTTGCCGCCACGCGCAAACTGCTAACCGCCACGCTGGCACAGGGTTGCGGCGACAACTACCTCATCCAACACAGCGCCGGTTCCGGCAAAACCAATACCATCTCCTGGGCCGCCCACCAACTCGCCAGTCTGCACGGCTCCGACAACAAGCCCATCTTCAACACCGTCGTGGTCATCTCCGACCGGCGCAACCTCGACAAACAACTGCAAGACAACATCTACCAAATCGAACACAAACAAGGCGTCGTCGCCAAAATTGATGATGACAAACACGCCTCCGACCTTGCCAAAGAGTTAAACGCAGGCACCAAAATCATCATCACCACCCTGCAAAAATTCTCCTTCCTCATGGGACAGGTCAAAGATTTATCCAGCAAAAACTTTGCCGTCATTGTCGATGAGGCCCATAGCAGCCAAAGTGGTCGCAGTGCGGGCAACTTACGCGGCGTCCTCGGCGGCGCACTGGGCGACAAAACCCTCAACGAAGCCCAAATCCTCGAAGCCGCCGAAACAGAAGACGCGCAAACCGACGAACCACTCAGCATGGAAGACCTCAT
>JACSSI010001143.1 GCA_014879345.1 Anaerolineae bacterium
ACATAGGCCATTTGGCGGGTATGTCTGGCTCTTTTTTATTGAAGGGGTGTGCCCACCCCATCCTGACAGGATGCGCCGCGCTCTGGTGTAGTTACGCCTTGAGGGTAGCGGTTGATAAATGTTTGTAAACGGCCGTCTTTGACGGAATCAAGCTCTAACTGAATTTCCCAAGCCGTAAGGACAATGGGGCTTTTTTGTCCAGGGAAAGGACTCAGGAGCAGGTAAGGTTCGCCTCTCACTTTGTTTTGCAATGTTTTTATATCACCTACCGAAAGGTCAGGTTGGTACGTAATCCAGACAGCACCATGTTCCATCGAATGCACTGCATTTGCAGCATCAATCGCTTCATCATAAATGCCGCAATTTTTGCCAAACCTCGCTGTGTAGCCCGCCGGTAGGTGAGATATCGCCATCATAGACAACACGATTATCATGCCCTCTTTCTTCACCATAATGCTGGACTATATCTTGTATAGATGATGGGCCACGAAGACTTAAATAAAGCAGGTAGCCTAAGGCAAAAATACCGATAGCCAGCCCACCCCAGATCAACACCTTATTTCTAGTAGAGGCCGGTGATTCTTCCGATTTTCGTTTTTTTGTGCTTTTTATACGTTTTGCCATACTTTTCTCCGTTAATGCCTTATCTAATAGGTGTTCCAACACCGCCATCACATGAGGCGTTTGGCTCAGGCCCTTGCCCTTGATATCGATCAATAAATGCTGTGATCCGTTCATCCGGGAGCGTGTCAATTACGAGTTGCTTACTCCAGCCAGACAAGACAACATCGCCAGCGAGTCCATCGTAGGGACTCATCAGAACCTTGTTTTCGTCCCGTACCAACGCTTGCAAGGATTCAACTTGATCCGTAGATAGTTGGGGATTGTAGGCCAGCCAAACGGCACCATGTTCTAAGGCATGAACCGCCAGAGAATCTTCAACTGGTGTGTGATAAATGCCACAGTTTTGCCAGTTAGGGTTGTGGCTGCCACCCACTGGCGGCAATCCAACGTCCGCAAATTCAGCTTCTAGATCGTGGGTACGCCCCTGTGTACCAAAGGTCAATAATCCCTCCACCGCCGGTTGCAGCCCACGGTACAGGAGCAATCCAACCAATACTAATACAACAATACTCACAGGAATAGCGATGAGCAGTGTCCGCCGCCGCTTCTGCTGGCCTACTTCTTGCTTTCGTTGTTCTTTTTTGCTTACTTTTGTTGATTTTCTGGTCATGTTGTTTCCCTCATTTTGCGGATCTGTTCTTAAGCTGTGATTTGGAAATTGCGCATCATGCCGCCATCTTCATGCTCAAGGTTATGGCAGTGATACAAATAAGTTCCCGTGTAATCTTCAAACTTGAGCAAAATCCGCACCCGTTCTCCAGGCATTAATAACACGGTATCTTTCCATCCTGAATCAACATACCCGTCATTGACCGACTCCCAGAGGGAACGATTGCTATCATTTACCAGTCGTTCCAGAACTTGAAATTGTAAGCCATGAACATGGATTGGATGGGGAATTCCGCTTTGATTCATGTCGTTGGTCAGCTCCCAAACTTCAAGGGTATCGAGCTTGACGGTTTCTTCATCCGTAACAGAATCCATCTCAAAAACACGTCCATCAATGGTGGGGGTCATGTGGTTTACAAAAAAGTTAAACGTTCGCGGCGAATCTAAATTAACCGCTTCTGTTGCTTCATGAAATGCCAATGGCGCGAATGCCGATGGTAGCGTAAACGAATGGGTCTCAG
>JACSSI010000101.1 GCA_014879345.1 Anaerolineae bacterium
TCGTTTGATGGGGATTATTAATGACAATTCCAAGCCTCGAAAGTATAACTTCATTCCTTACGATATTTGCTGCTGTTTTTGGCGCATTGCTGGCAGCTTTATGGCTCAGTTTAATTATTTGGGCTTTCCGTGATATGCGTCACCGCTCTCGTGACCCGTTTGCTCAAATTTTGGCGGCGCTACTGGTGGCTCTGCTGCCATTCATTGGCATTATTATTTATTTGATTTTGCGGCCACCAGAAACCTTGGCAGAAGCGTATGAACGCGCCTTGGAGGAAGAGGCGCTGCTGCAAGAAATTGAAGAACGGCCAACTTGCCCTGGCTGCTCCCGAACAATTCACCCTAGCTGGATTCTCTGCCCGCACTGCCATACCCGTTTGCGTAAGGCGTGCCCAGATTGCAATGCTTTGATGGATTTGCAGTGGACGCTTTGCCCGTTTTGTGGCAATCAACATATTGATCCATACCGCGCTGACCAGGTTAGAGTAAGTGAAGATACACCAAAGGAAACGGCCGTTTCCTCCAAACCCATCGTAAAATCAGAAAAAATCGCACCCGAGCCAGTATCCAAAACCGAGTCTTTTCCAGAAGAAACTGCGGAGGCAGACGCTGATGCCTCCTTAACAGAAATTTAAACAACGCATCCTCCAGGGAGAATGAAAACATGCTTGCCGAACTCAGCCCCAAATTAAATATTGGGGTTCTTCTCAAGCCGACGCTTCAATATATTCAGCACCCTGTCGATATTATTCGATCCTATGATCGCAGTAATCTGCGTCCTGATTTAATTGCGGGTCTTACCGTTGCTGTCATTTTGCTGCCCCAGGGTATCGCCTTTGCCCTCATTGCGGAACTGCCGCCACAGATGGGGCTTTACGCCGCCATTATTGGTGCCATTTTCGGTGGGTTATGGGGTTCTTCCAACCAGATGCATACCGGCCCGGCCAACGCTATTTCCTTGTTGGTCTATTCCACACTTTCTGGCCTTTATGCCGTTGGCTCCCCTGAATACATTATAGCGGCAGGCATGATGGCACTGATGGTGGGGCTGTTTCAACTGGCAATGGGGTTGGCACGGCTTGGCATTCTCATCAATTTCGTGTCACATTCAGTCATCGTCGGGTTTGCCACGGGCGCTGGTATCCTTATTGCTGTCAAGCAGTTAAAAGCTTTGTTTGGTCTGGATTTTCCCGGCGACACTATTGTCAACACCGTCACGGGAACCATTATCCATTTTCCAGAATCTCATATTCAAACGGCCGTTATCGGCCTTAGCACCATCATCTTTGTCATCGTCCTCAAAAGAATCAATCCCAAAATCCCCTCTGCCCTGCTTGCCATCGTGTTTTCATCCATCATCGTCTACATCTTCCAATTAGATGAGGCTGGGGTAGCCGTCATCGGCAAATTAAGTGGTCAACTGCCGCCCATCACGCCACTACCTATCTTCAATTTCAAATTAATTGCCGAGCTTTCCCAGGGAGCGTTGGCAATCGGAGCAATCGGTCTGGTTGAAGCAGCCGCCATCGCCCGTTCCATTTCTACCCAAACAGGACAACGCCTGGAAAGTAATCAAGAATTTGTAGGGCAAGGCATGGCAAATGCGGCCTGTGGCATCTTTTCCGGCTTCCCCGTCGCGGGTTCCTTCTCCCGCTCTGCCATCAATTTTGATGCTGGCGCACGCACACCTTTAGCTTCCGTTTTTTCAGCTATTTTCGTCTTGTTTGCCATGTTGGTCATTGCGCCACTGGCACGCTACATTCCCACCGCCGCGCTCTCTGGTGTGCTTATCGTCACCGCCTTCAATATGATCAACCAGGAAGAAATCAAGCGCATCTGGCAAGGCGCACCGGGCGACGCGGCCATCATGCTGCTGACTCTTTTTGGAACGCTGTTCCTCTCTTTGGAATTTGCTGTGCTGCTGGGTATTTTGCTCTCTTTTGCTTTGTATGTTTTGCGCACCAGCACTCCCCGCGTTCAAGCCGTCGTCCCGGATTCTGGGTTTAGACATTTTGTCTATGATCCATCAAGAAATCCCTGTCCCCAACTGCTGATCATTGAAATTTTAGGTGACTTGTACTTTGGCGCAGTGGGGTATGTAGAAGACACCATCCTCAATTTGCTGGAGCAAAATCCAACCCAACGTTTTCTCATGCTGCGTATGCACAGTGTAGACCATATTGATTTCAGCGGTATTCACATGCTGGAAAACCTTGTACGCTCTTATCGGGACCGAGGCGGCGATTTGTTTATGGTTCGCGTGAGTTACTCGGTGCGGAAAGTGATGGAATCGACGGATTTTATCGAGTATTTAGGCGAGAAAAATATTTTGAGTGATGATGAAGCAATCCGTGTTTTGTTCCACCACCGCCTCGATCCTGCTATCTGTATTTATGAATGTCCCCACCGTGTTTTTATGGAATGTCAAAATCTGCCCAAGCGCATGGATTTGGTCAGTATTCGGTTTACAGATGCGCAAGACCCAATCTGTTCAATGATTGAGCCACACGCATTATGGGCAGCGATTAGTCATGGGAATGGGGAACGGCCGTTTATTGTTGATGTCCGAGAGCCGAGAGAATTCAGCCAGGGACATGTGCCGAATGCCCTCTCCGTTCCCCTGGCAAACATCCTGTCTAACGAGTGGCAAATACCGCCCACTCAACAAATCACCCTCGTCTGTCGCAGCGGCCGCCGCAGCCGCCGGGCGGCCATCGCGTTAAACAAAAAAGGCGTTAATACCATACAAATTTTAGAGGGTGGCATGGCAGCCTGGGAAGCAGCCGGACTGCTTGAAGCCGTTGAATTTTAGAGAGAAACGATGACGCTTGAAGAAAGTAGCCGAAATATTGGTTTAGATTTGGTTCGGGTAACAGAAACCGCCGCCCTGGCAGCCGGTCATTGGCTTGGCTCCGGGGATCGGGAATCTGCCCATCGTGCCGCCACCCGGGCGATGGCTAGTGCGCTGGATACACTGGATATGGATGGCGTAGTTGTCATTGGCGAAGAACGGCCGTTAAACGGACACTCGCCTCTTTGTGGAGGTCAAAAAGTTGGCTCAGGCCATGGCCCGGAAGTCGATCTTGTTGTAGACCCCATTGATGGCACCGACTTACTCATACGCGGACAACCAGGAGCCATTTCCGTCGTGGGCGTCACCCCACGTGGCACCATGTGGTCACCAGCCCCCGCCCAATACATGGAAAAAATCATCGTAGACCAGGAAGCAGCCGGCGCCCTCGTGCCAGAATGTCTGGATGCCCCGGCCGCCTGGACATTAGCACTCATCGCCCGCGTCAAACGCAAAGCCGTGCGCGACCTCACCGTCATCGTCCTAGACCGCAATCGCAACGCCTCCCTGGTTCAAGAAATCCGGGAAACGGGCGCTCACATCATTCTCAAAGAAGAAGGAGACTGCGAAGGCGCACTCGTCACCTTATCTCCCGACACAGGCGTTGATTTACTTATGGGCATCGGCGGCGCCATGCAAGGCGTATTAGCCGCTTGCGCCGTCAAAGCCTTAAATGGCGGTATGCTAGCTCGCCTGGCTCCCCAATCTGCCGCCGAACAGGCAGAAATTGCTGAAGCGGGTTTAGACCGGAAAACAATCTTCACGTGCAACGAGTTGGTCAAAACAGATGAAGTCTTCTTTGCCGCCACTGGCATCACCGACAGCGTATTACTGCGTCCCATGCAATTCCGCTCCACCTACGCCGAAACCCACTCCCTGCTCATCCGCTCTGAAACTGGCACCCGCCGCTTCATCCGCGCCGAACACGGCATCCGCGTCAAGCCGTAAACCCTGTAAGACGATTTAATACATTTTAGAAGTTCAAATTTGTCACTCCCGCGCAGGCGGGAGTCCAGTCTGTAGATTCCCGCCTGCGCGGGAATGACATGGTTACCTGATTGTATTCTTAAACCGCAAAGAAAAGTTGAACTTCTTTGTTCAAAACGGCAGCGGCAGCCGATCCCGCCAGGGCAAGTCGATGTTGTAGACGCGCAAGGTTTCAGGATGAATGAGCCAGGCGAGACCCAAGAGCGGTTGAATCAATGGGAAGTAGCCATAATCTGCGCCAAAATGTGCCCAGACAGTGCGCCCAATCAAATCTGCCGAGAGGTAGCTCAAGGTGCCGATCACAATCGTCATGAAGCTCTCAAAAAGCAGCACACCTACTGAGAGCTTCCATGCCCAACGCCGTTTCACCACAAACCCGACCGTCGCCGTTAGGTAACAAAGCGCAGCAATGCCGCTTAAAATGGCCGGCACGTAATAAGTCATACCTTCTTTGAAAAAGAGCTGATAAATGGAGCGCACTCCGGTTGACAAGGCCAATACCGGATAGGACACGGCTAAAATCACGCCAGCCGCCTGAATAAATCCAGAAAGGCCAGCCTCAGCGGTTGATTTTTCTTCTTGTGGGTTGTTTTCTTCAGTCATTATTCATCCATAAAAATTGTTGCAGAATGGCAGAGTGGCAAGGTGGCAAATTACTTTGCAACCCTGCCACCCTGCAACTTTGTCACTCTAATGTGAAAACGTGAAGCGCACCACCAACGGATCATGGTCTGATACCCGGTGGGGCGACTCGTCGGCGGGCAGGGGCAGCGGGAAATCGGCGTTGATGTGGAGTGCATCGACACTGCCCAAGCGGTCGAACAGGTTTTGTGTCATCAAGATGTGGTCGAGGCTTTGCGTTTTGCCTTCGAAGATGTAGGTGTAGGGCAGGGCTTCATCTTCGCCAAAGATGTCAAAAGCGTGCGCCAGACCGGCGTTTTGCAAGGTGTCGAGAGGCAATGTTTGGTAGAAAGAGTTGAGATCACCCAGCACCACGATTTGCGCCTCGGGATCGTTCGCCAGGATTTGCTGCATGACCGTCACATTCCAGGCGGCTTGGGCGGTGCGGCGTGGTTCTGTGGCATCTTCACCCGCAGCGAGGGAGGTGAAGTGGTTGTTCAGGATGTAAAGTGTTTCCGGGCCAGATTCCAGGTTGACGGTGGTGGTGATGACCAACGGCGGCCGATTGGTCAGCCCATCTGGTGCGACGTAAGCGTCCACGCCGTCGATGGTCGCTTTATCGCCACGCACGAGATAGCCCACGTCAATGCCTCGTGGATCTGTGCCTTCAATGAGAGCGGCTTGATAGTGGTAGGCAGCCATTTGCGGCAGCGCTGCCAAATCTTCTAATACGCCGATGTTTTCCACTTCTTGCAAGCCGATGATGGTGGGGGCGCCCATCGCCACAATCACATCAGCGAGGCGGTTGAGTTTGGTTTCATAGACGGCTTTGCTCGGTTTGGGCGGATCGTCAGGGTGGGGGTCTTTGGTGTCGAAGAGGTTTTCGACGTTGAAGGTGGCGATGGTGATTTCGTCTGGGCCAGATGCGGGGAGGGTAGCTAACGGCCGTTTCCCCCCATCTATCTCTGGCACAACCACCGGCTCAATCTTGTAATTATCAAACGTGTAGGCTAAGGGGCCAGTCACGTTGGTGACTATATCTCCTTTGGCGACGGTGTAGGGCAAGGTGGAAGCGTCTTCATGGGCGGCCATCGAGCCATCATCGACCATGATGGTATAGCCAACGGATTCGGTGCGCGGGATTTCAGTGACGCCCATCTCTTCATACACCAGGACGTACTCGCCATAGCGGGTCATGGGCGCAATGGCTACCGCCGCGCCATCCAGAGTGACCAACATGCCTTCCAGCGTTTCGTTGTAGGCTAACGCCTCGGCGGGGTCTGCTGGCGGATTGTAGGCAGCGGGGGCGGGCAGTGGATTGCCCGTGCTGAGGGTGATGAGGGTGATGGGGGCAGGCGGCTGGATGAGCGTCTGCCCGGAAGCTTCACGCACGTTACCGGACAGTTGAATGTGATCGCCTACAGCGACCCCATCGGGAATGGGGTCGGCCAGGACGAAGATGCCAGCAGAGGTTGCCGGGTCGTCGTCGGTGACGGTTTCTTGCAGCCAAAAGCCACCTAGTTCGGGGAAAACGGCCGTTACCAGCCCTTCTGTCGTCACTATTGAACGCACGTAGGGGGAGGTCTCGCCTGGCCCCTGAATCGCCCAGATGGGTACGCCAGACCCCACAAAAGTCAGGAACGGTTGGGTGAGGGCGGGCTGCTGCCATTGGTCGGCGGTGGCACTGGCGGCGGGGAACTCGACAGTCGCACCTGTGTTTACCTGGGCGCTGAACTGAACGGCCGTTTCTGCCCCGTCACCATCTAATTCAGCAATCGTCCAGGTGAGTTGGTCGCCGTCCAGGTGGCCGTCGTTGAAGATGTCTGTGAGGGTGGCGTTGGTGGGGGGAACGGCCGTTATCTGCACATTTGTCATCGGTGCGGCGGTGTGGTTGTGGACAGTCAGGGTATACGTCAACACATCCCCTGCTTCGACACTGTTTGCCACATCGAGGTCCAGTCGCAGCACAGGCGGGAAAATTTCTACAATGTCGGTTTGCAGACGGGGCTTGATCTGGCGGAAGGTGCTGTAAAATTCGCTGATGCCGGTAATGCGATAATCGCTGCCCACATCGACGGGTTCTCCCGTGAGTCCCGCATCTTTTTCCAGATAGACGAGGGTGGTATTGCCTTCGTCGTCGGTTAAATCAATTTCGTAGGAGTAGGTGAACTCTTCCACGCGGGTGGCGGTGCCTTCGATGGCGTTGAGCCGACCCAATATCGCATCGTTGGTCTCGTTGTCGGTAATAGTGATGAGGGTGGGTTCCAGTTCTGCCGCCCCTGCCTGAACCAGTTCAACATCGGCGGGCATGTTGGCGGGAACCAACTCAATTGAATCCCGATACAGTTCAATCTCGCCCGACACGCGCACCTGATCGCCCATACCGATTTCTAAATCGCCCATACCGCCTGGGATATAGACTTGAATGCCGCCATCTTCATCTTCCACATAAAACTTAGCGCCAGAACCGGCAAAAAAGCCGCCGGGAAACATGGTGACAATGCCTTCAACGGTAACGGTGCTGCCCACTAAGTCTCGGGCGGTGCTGATGGGAATGGCGCCACCCGCCATCGTCACCACCTGCAAGGGGCCAAAGGTTTGGGGAAAGTCGTCGGCGGTGACGGAATAGCCGGAGATGAGGGTGTCGATGTAGGTGTAGGGGCTGGTGAGGGAAACGGCCGTTTCTACCGTCTCGCCTGCCCCCAATTCACCCAGTTGCAAGGTGAGGATGTTATTTTGCAGAACGGCCGTTTCGGGCAACTCTCCCGTCTCAAAATAATCAGGCACAGGAATGACTGCGACGGTGTTCCGGGCTGGCGTTTCACTCTCGTTGGTGACGCTGATGCGATATTGGAATTCGCTGCCCGGTTCCAGGAGTGCTGGCGCTGTCACGGCGATGCTGAGGTGATTGGCTGGTAGCGGGGCGGGGTCGCTGCCGCTGTTTTGAGGATTGGGGGCAGCGGCGAGGACAAAATCGGCGGCATTGTTGGCGGTGGACAGGGCATTGCCCAATTCGCCACCGGGCAGCCGTTCTAAACTGCCGCCGGTAATTTCTGCCGCTATCGGCGTACCTGCTGTGTAGCCAGGGATGGCAGTCGCCCCCCAGCCTAGTTGATCAACGGCCGTTTCTGCCGCATCTAACAAGCGCAAGCCACCGTTTCGCTCAAACAGCGGCACAGAAAAAGTGGCGTCGGGTATCAAGCCAAAATCATGCCCTTCCCGCACCAGCAAATAATGCCCGTTTCCCGGGATAAGGGCAGAATTCTCCCAGACGATCACCTGCTGTTCGTCCTGGTCTTCGCGCATCCGATACCAAAGCGAGTAGCCTTGCAAATCGACGGGGTCGCTGCCTGCGTTGTACAGTTCGATGAATTCGTCTTGATTGCCGCCCGGCACGCCCAACAGCACTTCGCTGATGAAGATGCCTGTTGTGGCTGGCGCACCTGTCTGTGCAGCTTCTGTCAGTTCAGGCGCAATTTTGGTGGAAACGGCCGTTGTTTCTGCAATCTCATTTTCCGTTGGAACAGGTGTGATGGTCGCCGATTCAGCCTCTTTTTGCTGACAACCGACCATCAAAAATAGAACAATCAAAATTGTGGAAAATAACTGTATTCGTCGCGGCCTATGTGGCATGGTTGTAATTCCTTCGGATGCTTCACCAGTATCTTTTCAAAAAGTGGGTGATATTATATCACCACTCATTCACCCATAACATCCAGGTAATTTCCACCCAATATCCACTATTTTAACCAAATGTTTACCGGCTGTTATCAAAACATTAATTGAACCACGCACAATAACGCTTATCTGACTTTGCCCGCCAAAATTGGCATGTTATAATGACGCTCAGTCAGATATTGACTAGCTGTAAATAATACGGAGGAAGCGAGAATATATGGCCTCATCAACTGCACCTCAACAGGAAACGGCCGTTGTCAAGTCTAGACCGAAATTTCTAACGGGGAAACGCAGACGCAAAACTCGGGAAGCCCTTTTAGCATATGGCCTGATACTACCTGCTTTTATCATTATCTTTACCTTTGGGCTATTTCCTCTGGCGTTTTCTGTCTATCAAAGCTCGCTCAAAGGCTTAAATAAGATTGTCGGTACATATGACGGGTTAGGTAACTATATAAAAGCTATCGACAATCTCGCTTATGTTTTGGGCTTTTGGCTAGCCATCGTTTTCATCTACCTGGGTATAAAAGCCATTTTGGGTATTCGTAAAACGGCTAAAGAAAACAGTGAAGGTTTTTGGATTTGGGCGATACCAGCGCTGGTAACGGCCGTTGCCATGGCTCTATTTGTCCGCTTCTTCTTCACCCTGCTGCCAGAATTCCTGGGCATCCCCGCCAAAGTACCAAAAGGGCAGTCGCTCACCCGAGAAATGGCTATCCAATACTTCGGCGAAGCATGGCAGCTTGAGAAAATCCAAACCTATTTTTGGGTAGCAATGCTGTTTATTGGTATTGCCATCATTATCCTATACCTCGTTATACGATACGCCGCTAGATCTGCCCGAAACGGTAACTACTTCGCAGGCTTTTTGCAAGCATTCCTTCTCTTTATTGGAGCCGCCGCACTCACCTGGCTAACCTGGACAGAAATTCAAAGAGCCTATGCAACCGCGCTAGAAAACGGAGAAAGCCTCGATCTTTGGGCACAAATCATCACCATCAGTGCTGGATTCTTCCTCTTAATTCTTTCCTACTTCCTGTGGCGCAACGCGAGTGACCGTGACTCGACCCTTAAAATCCTTCTCCGGTTTATCGCTGCCATTGCTTTGGCTGTTGCTGGTTGGGTACTCATTGCAGAACTACCCCGTATCATCGCCGCAGGCAATAAAGATTGGTGGCAAGGGCTGCAAGTAACCGTCTACTTTGCCTTATTCACCATCCCCATGCAATTTGTCCTCTCCCTTACCCTGGCAACTATCCTCTTTCAAAATTTGCGCGGCACAACCTGGTTCCGCATGTTCTTCTTTTTACCCTACATTGCCCCGCTTGTGGGTACAGCCGCCGCCTTTCGCATCATTTTTTCAGGCCGCGCCAATGCCCTTATCAACAGCGTAATCGTATCGCTTGGTTTTGAGCCATTAGGCTGGCTAAACGAACCCACCGGAATTTTCCAAATGATGGCAGGATCGAATATTGATCTGCCCGCTTGGATAAGCGGCCCCAGTCTGGCACTTATCACCATCATTCTTTACAACGTCTGGACTTATGTTGGCTTTGATATCGTCATATTCCTGGCTGGCTTAGGCAGCATTTCAAAGGAACTGTATGAAGCTGCCTCCATTGATGGTTCCGGCCGTTGGAGTCAATTTCGCCACATCACCCTTCCCTTGTTGTCACCAACCATCTATTTCCTGATGTTGTTGGCCGTTATTGGTACTTTTAAGGCATTCAACCGAATTTACGTCATGCGCACTGGGGCAGCGCTTGGCACCACAGACACAGCCAGTGTTGTCATATTTGAAGCATTCAATAGAGATACCCGCTACGGTTATGCCTCAGCCCTGGCCATCATGTTACTTATCATCATCGTCATTTTAACTGTCGTTAACAATCGTGTCGCCGAAAAAAGAGTGTTCTATGGCTAACGCAACCACCCTTTCATCATCTGAAAAACAAACCACAAAAAAACATCCCAAATCACAACGGATTGATTGGGGAAAGGTCGCTGCCTACGCAATCTTAATTATCTGGTCGTTTATTTGCTTGATTCCCTTTTTCTATACTATTTCTGTTTCTCTGATGAATCTAACAGAAGCAACCGGCGGCGCTTTTCTGCCACGTACACCACAATGGGGCAACTATATAACAGCCTGGAAGGACGCAAATTTCTCCCTTTTCTTTTGGAACACGGTGAAAATAACACTCATCATCATTGCTGGGCAAGTTGTTTTCTGTACCATGGCTGCTTATGCCTTTGCCCAACTTGAGTTTCCGGGCAGAAACTTCTTATTTGCGCTCATATTAGCAACCTTGCTTCTACCAGAAGCCATCACCTGGGTGCCAAACTTCATCACCGTTTCCTGGCTGGGACGCATGGGGCCAATTCCCTGGATGAATAATTGGCCTGCTTTAACAATCCCCTTTATGGCCTCTGCCTTCAGTATTTTTTTGTTACGCCAATTTTTTATGCAAATTCCATCTGAACTGTGGGATTCAGCCCAGATAGATGGTGCTGGGCACATTCGG
>JACSSI010001144.1 GCA_014879345.1 Anaerolineae bacterium
GATGACAGCCACGACCAGGAAAATGATGGCGTACAAGATGTTGTAAACGGCCGTTCCCGTTTCCATCGTTGTCATGATAAATTCATTCAACGCTTTCCAGTCAAGAACTGTCGCGCCGGGCGTTTGCATGGCCGCTACCACTTTGTCCGTATCCTCTGCATCGTTGAGCAAGATGCGTACCGTGCTGGCGCGGTTGCCAGAGCCGGTGATGGCTTGCGCTTGCGCCAAACTGAGGAAGACATTGGCATTGTCGATGCCCGGAAAGCCGGTATTGATGAGGCCAACAATGGTGAACTGACCTTCTTCCGGCAGCCCGTCAGGATTGCCCACCGCCAGATTGATGCGGTCGCCCACGCCCACACCCAGTTCAGCCGCCAGTTTTTGCCCGATGAGAATTTCACCACGGCCGTTTTCCGATAAAAATTCACCGCTACGCAGCCCTTCCCGAATCGGGTCGAACAGGGTAGAGGTGGGATCAATGCCGCTGACGCGCACGGTCGTCGATTCGCTGGCCGTGCCTAAAATGCCGCCCGCCCACAGAATCGGGGACACGGCTGCCACTTCAGGCATGGCGGCAGCCCGCGCCGCCAATTCATCAGGATTATCGAGCAAATCTTGCCAAAGCAGACTGGTCTTAACGACTTCATACGACTCGGCACGGATTTGTAAGTGACCGGAATCCAGGCGGATGGTATCGCGCAGCATCCCGTCTAACATGCCCGTAATTAGCCCATTCATAAAGATAACAAGGGTAAGGCCCAGAGCGATGGCGATAAACGTAATCACCGTGCGTCGTCTATTACGCACCAAATCGCGGTAGGCCATCACCCAGAATTTTTTGAGTGCCATAGTTTTTACTCCGTAAAAGCTAGAGGATAGAGCGAGAGGAAAATCTCTTGCTCTCGCTAAATGTGATGTAGCGCTTCAGCCGGTTCATTGCGTGACGCCTGCCACGCGGGGAAGAACGAAGCCAGCGCTGAAATGACGACAACCAGAAAAGCATAACTCAGTGCCGTTGAAGCTGAAAAGATGGGATACATGCTTTCGCCCATCAACGCATAAATTTCCGCGCCATCGGCGCTTTGAGTGAGATCGCCGATGGGAATGCCGCCGGTTTGCGCCACCACGAACACCAGCAGCGCCCCAGCCAGAACACCCACAAACGCCCCAAACGCGCCAATAAACGTGCCTTCTAACAGGAACAGCGTCGTGATTTGTCGCCCTTTCATGCCCAGGGCGGCCAGCACGCCCATTTCGCGGGTGCGCTCGTAAACGGCCATGAGCATCAAGTTCAAAATGCCGATGCTTGCGATCAGCACCACCAACATGCCCAAAATGCCTGTAGCCGCGGCTTTGGACTGTAAGGCTTGCCGAATTTCGGGGCTGAGGGTGTCCCAGGAATCGACTTCATATTCTGGCAGTTCGGCTTGTAGATCGGCGATAATTTCGCTTTCTTTACCGATCTTCTCCAGGGAGACGACCACCTCTGTTTCCTGCTCACGCAGGTTGTAGAGGGTTTGGGCGACGGGTAGATTGATGAATACGCTGCCGCGCTCGGCCGAATCCATGCCCAGGCTGTAGATACCGACGACGGTCATCGGGCGCTGGCGCATGGACTCATTGAGCCGCCGGCCCACGACCATGACCCGGTCGCCCACGCCGACTTCGAGCAGATCAGCCAGCCCCTGCCCGATGACAATGGCGTCTCCATCATCTACGGTAAGAAAACGGCCGTTGCTGATATTTTC
>JACSSI010000102.1 GCA_014879345.1 Anaerolineae bacterium
TTTCCAGGCAAACTCTTTTATCTTCATCTGCTGTTAACGCACCACTGAGCCACAGCCATGCTTGCTCATTTTCTTCGTCGAGGGTAACGGCCGTTGTGAGCAGTTCCTGTGCTTTTTCTCGCTGACCAGCCTTTAAGGCAGCGATGCCTTGTTGGAGATACCCTTCTGTTTCTGGTGTCGTCATGGTGACAAACAATACCCGATTCTAACCCGGTCAATACATAAAACGGGCAAAGAATCGGGCAATTTCAATCTCATACGTTTGTTATCTGGTAACGGTTACTCTTTCAAAGAAGAGACATCAATAGCATCGCTTTCTTCTTCGTCAAAAGAAGGCGTGGTGGGTGCGGACAGCCCTAAGCGCCGTTTTCGTTCTTCCAATTGTAGTTCGATTTCTGTTTTGCCCAGAATATCGTCCATCTGGTTGTCTAGCTTACTGGCATACATTTCGCTGTGAGCGCTGGCCTTGTCCAGACGGCCTTGAATGGAATCACGTAGACGGGCAATATCACCATCGCCTACGCCTTCGAGATCGTCCATGCTTTTCATGGCCTTGACGGTGATTTCTTTAGACTGTGCCAAGCGGAGTAAGGCTTCCATCTCTTTTTGCTCTTGACGGATGGTTTTTAACTTGGCTTGCAGTTTGAGCCGGGCATTTAAGAGGGATTCATATTCCCGCTGCTGCCGTACCCATTGTTCATGGTATTGTTCCTGGAGACGACGGGTGCTGTTAAGCTCATTTTGGGCAGCCTGCGCCAAATCTGTTTTGCCCTGCATGAGCAGCATGTCGATATTGCGATCTAGTTGGTCGCCCTTTTTCTTATATTCTGTGTATTTACGCTCCATGGATTTGACTTCACCGCCAACTGTGGCAGCAGCATTTTCCAAATCATCAAGATTTTCTTCTGCGTCTCGAATGTATTGTTTCATCACAGCCACTGAATTGGCTTCCAGTGCCCGATCAACCATCTCATGAAGGTTTGCTTGAATTAGAGTTTGGGTTTTTTCTAGTAAGGATGCCATGAATGAATCTCCTTTGGCTTATAAAACTGTGGGGTAAGTTTATGATTGCATTGAATGTAATTACGTGGAATTCAGATCAAATGTTTCCAAATGAAGCGATTGTCAGGTAAATTCCTATTGCGTCTAATTTTGTACGCATTGTATAGGATTGACAGCTTCTTTTAAAGGGTTGAAATCGGTTTTGCTGTTAGGCGGTTGGTAGGACGATAATGATTTTGAAGTGGTCTGGTTGATTATCAATCAATAAATTGCCATTGTGTAGATCCACATATCCTTTGATGATGCTCAAACTTGGTATGCGTATGGCAACGTTTAGATTGTCTATATTTTCTGTGAAAAAGTGCTCATTGAGGTTATTGAATGATATTTCGTCTAAGTGTCCAGGAAATTGGTGGGAAAGATGCACGGCTCCATTTTCCTGAGATGTATTTAGGAAAACGTTGCAGTTAGCATGGTGAGCTGAGATTTTGGATATGCCGAAATCAAGAATCCTACGGGTGCATATCATGAGCCTTTCCGGATCCCCGATGATGCTAGGTAACTGGTTGTTTAGGGGGCAATGAATTTGTATGTTAGGATTGCTTAAGCGATTGCTATAAAGTTGGCTTGCTTCGTAATAGAGAATGCCGATGTCTTTGATCTCTTGGGCGTGCAGGTCGTGAGCCATTTGGGCTTCACCGGTTTTAAGTTCTGCGAGAGCGATGAAATCTTCGACCAGGCTGCTAAGGCGGAGGCTGCTTTGTTGGATGCCTTGCAAGGATTCTTTTAGTTCGTCATCTGTTTGTGCTTCTTGGATGCTTTCTTCGAGTTGACCTGAGTAGTTGGCTACGGATGTGAGGGGAACGCGGAAATCAGGGGTTATTAGCTCCAAGATGCTTCGTTTTAGCGCATCGAAATCTTGGGACATGGTTTTCTTTAGGCTGTAGTAACGATCTAATTGTTTGACAATGAGTGCTAGAAGTTCGTCGCTGTTGTAAGGTTTGGTGATGTATTCTTCAACGCCGCTGCGTAAGCCGTGATGGATGTCGTGCCGTTCTCCTTTGGCGGTGAGGAAGATGAATGGTATCTGAACCCAATCTGGGTTTTTGCGCACTTCTTCTAGGAATGCGTACCCGTCCATGTAGGGCATCATGATGTCGGAGATGATGAGGTGGATCTGGTGTTTTTTTAGTGTTTCTAACCCGGAACGGCCGTTTCCCGCAGTATATACTTTTAACTTATATTTGCCTTTAAAGATTTCCAACAATTCTTGCAATCCTTCCAGCAAATATTGGTCATCTTCCACGAGCAAGATGGTGGCATGATGGAGGTCTGTAACTGGATTAAGTTGGTGCTTCTGCTGGCTGGAGTAAATGGGCAGACTCACTGTAAATGTGCTGCCCAGGTCTTCAACGCTTTGAACCTCAATATGGCCTTTATGAAGCTCTACTAACCCTTTGGTAATCGTTAACCCAACGCCAGCACCTTGCTGTTCCAGAAGATCGCGATTATGTTGTACAAATAAATCAAATATCTGCCCTTGAATAGAAGCTGGCAGCCCCATGCCATTATCTTTGACGGTGAGAACCAATTCATCATTAATGGTTTCAGTGGTTACGATAATAGTGGCGGCATGATTGGGTGTAAATCTGGGTGCTGTAAATTTGATGGCGTTATCAAGAAGTTGCTCAATAATGGTACTCAGACTTTTGGGATCACCATAGATGACTGGCATGTTTGCCACGGCGTTTACCTGAATTTCGATGTCTTGTTTGTGTGCCTTCGGCGTCATTTTTTGAATAGCGTTTTGAATGATTTCGTCGAAGTTGGTGATAGGATGAGCATTTTGCTGGAATTCTTGCTCTAGTTCGCCAGTGCGTAATTCAATAACTGTGATGAAGCCATTAATGAGTTTTGTTAGTCTGGTGCAGCCAGCTTGAATGCCGCGTAGGTATTCTGAGAAATTGACGGCATCTGCATAGGTGTTGAGACTGTCTGCCAGCATTTCATAATAGGCGGTGACGTAGGTGAGGGGGGTTCTAAACTCGTGATTTAATATTTGCAGAATATCTTTTTTGAGATTATTGATGCTGCGTTGGTGTGTTTGTTCTAACTGGATTTTGCGATCAAGCTGTGTTTTGATGAGTTCTAGTAACTCTACGCTGTGAAATGGCTTGGTTATGTAAAGTGTTGCCCCACTTACACGCCCTTTGTGAATTTCATATTTCTCGCCACGAGCCGTCAGGAAGATGAATGGAATATGTTCCCATTCTGCATTTTGTTGGACGGCATTGAGAAATTGGAAACCATCCATTTTTGGCATCATGATGTCTGATACGATGAGGTCAGGCGTGGTATATGCCATATGCGCGAGAGCTTCAAGCCCATTGCTAGCAGTCAATATGGTTGCGTCGTAACCGATATCAACGACCTGGAGCAAGTCGTACATGCCATCTAACATTGATTTGTCGTCTTCTACAAGGAGGATTGTAACTTTACGTCGCATAGCAATCTGTTTGAGAGTGGAATGACTTGAATCAACAAAGGCTTATTATAACATAGTGATGTGGCTAAAATTGGGTGAAGGAATACGACATTAGTACTGTTTGTGTAATATGCAAGCGCGTAAGTGAGCAGGCTTTTTAATTGATGGGATTGTTGTAAAAGAAAAACGGCCGTTTCCAAACAACAGCCGTCTTTCAATATCAACATTCAGTTAAATAGTCTGGCTGTTAAGCACCACGCATCCGGCGAGCAGCCACCAAAATACCGACCAGGACTACACCAGCGAGGGCAATGGCCCATAATTCAAACCCTGTGTCCGGCAGGGCATTGTCCTTCCCGACAACGGGGATGGGCGTCGGCGTACTATCGCCTGTCGCATTTTCGAAGACACTGGTGTCAGATACATTGGCTGTACCATCTGTGACCTGACCCTCGGTGTCTATATCAATATCCACTACGACCGGTGTATTGCTGGGAATTGGCGTATTGGATGCAGTTGGTTGGGGTGTGAACGTTGGTGGTGGTGGCGTAGGGGTTTCTGTGGGGCGAGCTGCTTCTGTTTCCATCGCCGCAATCGTTTCTGTGACACGGGCGTTTTGTGCCAGAATAGCTTCATTTGTGGCTGCAATACTGGTTGCCTGAGCAGCATCTGCATTGCTGCTTCCACCACGGTTCATAAGCATAACGGCCGAACAGCCTGCAGCCAGAATAAAAATGACCAGCAAGATGCCAACGGCCGTTAAAAATGGGCCACTGCCACCAGAGCTTTGATTGTCTACAGAATTTTCTTCATATACATAACCAGAATCATCTTCCATGATTTCCCTCCGTAAATTCTTTTTAGAAGCCATCACCAACGCTTATTCTGTGACAGCCACCTATATGATAGCCTCCATATTGGCGAAAGGCACAAAAACCACCTGATTGCTTTCCAGACGGACAGATGCGCCGTGTGCACGGCTGCCAATAGTGGTGAGTTGGGCGTGTTTATAAATATAGACTATTTCAGCCATTTGATTGGTATAAGGTCGACGTAATAGACGAACCTGATGCCCGGGTGCTAATGGCTGTGTGGGAGACATTGATTCGTTTGTTGCTTTCTTTTCCTGCGGAATGATAATCTCTGGGCGGCTAGATTCAGCCCCGGCTGGAAACAATGAAGCAGTTAGCCCATCTGTCTCTTTGAGCACCTGGAAGATTGCATCAGAAAAGCCATGAATGCCAGCCCCATTGGTTACCATGACCGTGATGCCGCATGTAAGGGCATGGGCATACATACTGGCTGGCATTGTGCCTACAATCACAGCTTGAATACCTGAATCGGCTGCTTTTTCCAAAATTCCCGGCTGATCCACATGTCCTATTGCTAGAATTTGACCAGCAAGATCATCGGTGAGTTGTTCGGGGAAGATGAATCCATCCGGCGTATGGGCCAACACCTTAAGCGGGCCATGCGCGTCTGCCGGTGTACTCCAGACTGCTTGAATCAATGCCCCAAATGTTTCTAAAATGATGCCCTGGTTGGAGATGGTTTTTACAACACGGCCGGGAAGCTGCGCCCGCAGCTCGAAAACGTCACCTGCCTGCTTGATAATGACACGGCCGTTATTGATGCCAAACAGTTCGCCGTCGTAAGGAGACTCATAGGTCAGGTTTCGAGCCACACGTGCTTTCTTTTCCAGAATGATCATTCCTTGCGAGATGCGAGAACCAAGTGGCACTGTCAACGACGCTTCTACCTCTGCGGGTGATAGCTGGAGCAACTCGCTCAGTGGCAATATCTCAAACCGTGTGTTTTGATTGGTACGGGCAACAGTTTGGTTTGACGTAACCTTTTGCCCCACACCCGTTACGATAGTTCCGGCCGTGGGCAGCAGCCGTTTACGCTGGATACGGATTTGTGAGTTCACGATTGCGGAGCGAATGATAGTTTGCATAGCGGTTTAGCCACCCACATCCCAGTGCCATTTACGCACGATCTCAAATTTGTCTTCACCGTTTGGCAGCATCAACGGCCGTCCTCGACCATCAATCACCAGTCCCACTGCGCCACCACGTACTGTAATTTTTTTGCCTTTACCAATACCAAACCCAATATCGTTGCGCTTGTTGGGGTTGAGCGTGACGTTGGCAATTTGGCCGGATGCCAGCACGGTTGTATCAATGGAGCCGTATTCAATATCCAGGTTGAATTGACCTAACTGTTCAGATTCAACAATGCCTGTTATCACAGACTGCCCGGACTGACCTTTTCCTGTAGGCACAATAACCCAGCCTAGATCCGTTAGCACGCCAGCTTCTAATGCCTGCACAACGGCCGTTGGTTGAGTCATCGCCAGGGCACCCAAAGCAGGCAGCACATTATACTTGTCTAGCGCGATGGAAAATATGCCAGAAGGTTGCAGGGCATCCAGCAGCATCAGCACCGTCTGTCCGGGACGAGGGGTGTTTGTCAAAACTGCTCCACGAGCCAGAATCATGGCATAGGCGGGCAAATCAGGGGGCATGGCAGCCCGAATGACTTCACGGGCGACGGCTTGTTCCAAATATAACTCAAATTCAGTTTGAGGAATGGTCTGAGGGTAAAGTGATTTGTAAACCAAAAAATCACGCACCTGATCATCCGTAACTTCATGAGGAATCCATCGGGCAATATCCGCCGGAGTTGTGTGATCCAGGAAGTTGATCAGGGGTTTTCCCATGCCCAAATCTGTACGGACATGCACCTTTACAGCATGAGGATCGGCCGCAATGATGGTGACGCTGTTGCTGCCAATATCAATGCCCAGGATGGCATGATTTTGCAGTGAAGCAAAATATTTTGTGATAAGCGTAAAAGCATATGCCGTAGACATCGCCGGTTTTCCCGCCCAACTTTGTACCGCTTGGAATCCTGGCAGTTTTGTGATCTTGACATCTTCATACAATGAATTAAGCATTTTAGCGGCATCGTCAAGATACTCTAGCTCTAAATTCGGGCGCACGTTTTCTGCTACCTGAACATGGGCTATCTCTTTTAAGCGGTTATTGACAGCCTCTCTCAAGGCTTTGTTGCCAGCATACAGCACAAAGGTGCGTTGATTTTCAGAAAGAACATTGATACCGAGTTGTAAGGTGTCAATGAGATGAAGCAGACGCTGTTCTGCACCCCCATCTGTGCCGCCGACAATCAACACCACTTCTGGTCGTTTGTTGACGATGGCAGAGAATTTTTCTCCTTCATCCCGAGGGTCGTTGAGGCTAATGCAATCGACTTCAGTGGCATATGTGGTGTGCAGCACGTGCCGGGCGCTTTCCAAACTGACTTCATCAAAGAGGCCGACAAGGAGTGTGTTGAGGGGGGTTGCGGCGCTGGTAAGAACGGCAAATTTATCTACGCCAATGCCGGTGTGACGTTCAGGCGTTATCAATTGCTGGTGTTCGTTGAGCAGGGTGCGACCGGTGACGCCTTCTATTTGGCGAATGGCCTGAACGAGACCTTCTGCAATGTTTGACCAGGGATCTATGGCGGTGGTAGGGGATGTTCCCCGTGCCAGCAAACGGTAAGAACCAGCCGCCGTGTCAAATAAAACGGCCGTTGTGTTGATGCTTCCGAATTCGGCAATGAGGTACGATTCGGGTGTGGTGTTTTTCGGTGTTTCTTCCGCTATGGTCATGATAGTAGCTGCATCAATTGTGTGAAATAATAATCAATCCGTTGCGTTAAAAGCACCAGACTGGTAGAAATAATTGTGGCAAATAAAAAGCCAAACGTAATCATGAGAACGGTCTGGCCGATGGGGACAATACCGCGCAGCCATAACGGCCGTTTCCATTCACCGCTCTCTGTTTTGCTGCCCGTGAAATAAAATGTGAACAGGGTACAAACAGTAAGCACCGCCACAATAATCCCCTCCAGCAAACCCAAGTCCACATTGTCACCAAAGTGTAAAACCTGGGGCAGGAGCGTACCTGTAATGGCGCCCACCAATGCCACTGCGGAGCCAACACCTACCATGAGCGCCAGGGCATTATCGCCTAACCAGGCAAACCCTGGCAGCCGTTGCAAAATGAGCAGCAGTGCCAAAAGAATAGGCACTAACCAGAGGAATGTGTGTACACTGACAGGATTGGCAGTAAGTTGCGCAAATACCGGCAAAATAACAGCCCGCAGCACCACCACACCCGCGTAACCACCGCTGGCACCGACCAAAATGTTGACAGCTAATCGGAACAACGGATTATCGCCGATGACATAGCTGTATATCATCAGGGTGAGGGTAAAGCCGATTAAGAGTCCAATCGTGTCGTTCATAATTTATGTGTTACGCTTTTTTTTTGCGAGAACCAAATACCAGACCACCAATTAACAGAATAACGGCAGTTACCAGTAAAACAAAACTCTGGGCATCATAAAGTATCTCGCTTGAGGTGTTTTGCATATCTGTGTAGGCATGTTGGTAGGCTATCGTTGCTGGTAAGCCATTCAAATACCCGGCAACCTGGGCGCTGGCAAAATAGGGTACGACCACCGGTTCCAATGATTGTGTGGTGCCAATGACAATGGGCAGGTCAGAACCGGCACCTGCCTGTTCAACCCAATTGACCAGACTGCTCCGCTCACCGGTGAGGACGACAATGAGACCGACATCCGCCAGGGCGCTGGCAGTGGCAGCGTTAAGTGTGCGATTATGCAGCGATGTGCAGATTGGAATCAGCGCATTCTCACCCAGGCAGCCGCTTAATTGGCGCAGCCCCATTGCTTCACCAGGAATGAGGCCAAGTGAGGTCGTGTTATAAGGGGCGGTCATGGCTTCAGCAACGGCCGTTCCCGCTACGTATTGACTGGTTGTGAGAATAGGGCTGCCTGCGGCATCAATTTGTGCCAACAGCATTTCTGCTTCCGGATTCAATTCACCTGCGAATGCTGGCGTATAGTCAAAGGCAACCAGCACCGTTTTCCCAGCTGCATCAGCAACGGCCGTATTGAATGCCGCTGCTGGCACGGGAACCCCAGCGGGTGATTTGCTCTTCACAAAAGATGGGCCATACAGCCCTATAAATACAGCAGCCAACAGCAAGAGCGCCACCAAAATACGCAAGCCAGCCAAACTACGAGCGCTAATCGCTGCTTCACGAACTTGCGGTGGTGTTGGCCCTTCTTGCACCAGTTGGCGTAATAGGCGGGCTTGTTGCATTTGTTCCGGTGAAACAGTATACGAACCAGGTGTTGATGCCGATCTTGGCATGGCAATAATCGGTTCAATGGCAATCGTATTAGGCATACCGGCCAATGGCCCAGTAGATTCAAGCCGAGATTCTGTGAGTGCTGGCGCTGCGCCTGTGAGTTCACGTGGTTTTAGTTCTTCTAACCAGGCTGGAATCTCTGCTTTTTGCAGCATGTCCTCCGGTGCCTGAGCCGGAGGCAAATCAGCTAGAATGGCTTCCAATTCGGCTGGCGCATCTTCCAAATCGCCATCAGAATCAAACCAACCTGAGAAAGACTTTGCCGTTGCGACTCGCTTATCAACGGACTCGTCAAGCCAATCTGGTAACTCGGCATCCGCTAAATCTGTTGTATCGTCTAACAGGTCGCTGGCATCAGACTCTGAGAACAGGGCAGATGGTAATACACTGGCTAATTGTCCCGTATCACTGGGGCGCATGCTGGCTACCCAGTCAGGAATTTCTTCTGGCGGCGCATTCTCAGTATCAAGGATTTCAAGTTCTGTGGATGGGATGTCGTCTAATTGTTCTAGCCACTCGGGCAAGGCTTCATCATCGGCCGTTCCGGCTAAAATGCCATCGATATCGGCCCAATCTCTGGCGGTATGTTCATCGATGCCTAACAATTCGTCATCAATGTCAAAGTTATCGAGTTCTGCCGATTCAGTGGCTTCAAAGATGGCTTCTACGTCAAAGTCAGAGTCATATTCATCGTCTGATTCATCGCTGGTTGGCACAAAAACGGCCGTTTCCTCAGCCACATTTGTTACAATCTCATTCGGGTCAAAGGCAGCCAATTCAGACAACCAATCTGGGTCATCAGCGGGGGTGTCCTCATCATCCTGGCTCATGGCATCAAAAAGTGCCGCAGCCCCGGCCGCACTCACCAATGGCGCTAATGATGACTTGTCAGATTTCGATTCGATTGTAGGTTCTTCGTCAACTACGTCGTCAAGCCAGTCAAGTTCACCCGTGGCGGATTTTGGCGTTTCACCGAAAAGGTCTTCGAGGGTGCTGTCCAAATCAGTAGAATCGACAGGAGATGGTGCGGCGGTTGTGGCTGGTTCAAGATCATCAAGCCAATCTGGTAAGGGGCCCGTATCGCCGGTGGCAAGAGAAGGGTCAGAGGTGATATCGACGGTCAACCAGTCGTCCAACGCTTCTCCCGTTTCCTCGGGTTCTTCAAGTACAAGTTTGCCAGAGCCAGTGGTGGCTTCTTCCAACTCATCCAGGTCTGATAGCCAATCAAATGAGTCGTCTGCTTCTGGCGCTGTTTCGCTGGCAGATTTTCCTATATGAGCAGTAGCAGCGGCTTCTGTTGCCTCATCGATGCCTGTTAACCAGTCTGGCAGGCTTTCTTCATCAGCTTCTTGCTGGGCTGTTTGAGAGGGTGCATCATCTGGAACAAGGTCTTCTTCATCAAAAGCGGTTAGCCAATCTGTGAGAGAGCGTTTTACTTCAACTTCTTGTACCGGGGCTTCTGGCAGAGAAACGGCCGTTTCTTCCTCATCATCCTCTTCCGTGTCAAACTCAGCCAGCCAGCCTGTTAGCGATTTGGACGCCGCCTCATCAAGTGTGAAGTCATCCAGCATATCTTCCTGAACGGGCTTTTGCGCTTGTTGGCTGGCAGCGGGCTGTTCATCGCTCAACATCCAATCGGGGACATCCTCTTCAAACAAATTTGAATCGGAGAAGATGTCGTCCATAGTTGAGGCTGTTTCGAGTTCAGGGCTTTCTGTATCAGGTATAAGCCAGTCTGGCAGATCGCCATCGTCCAAATCAGGTTCTCTGGGGGACTCTTCAGACTCATCAGATTGACCCAACAAGGCTGTTTTAGGTGGTTCTAGTTCACCTAACCAATCCAGCGCCTCATCTTCTTCAAGGCTTTCAGCTTGTGGTGGTTTGGTTGGAGGAACAGATGGTGTTTCTTTTT
>JACSSI010001145.1 GCA_014879345.1 Anaerolineae bacterium
ACGGTTTGCGCCATTGATTAAAGACGCCTTCGCAGAACTAGGTATAAATGTCACAATCGAACCGATTCTATTTAATCAACAATGGGAAGAAGCCAAAACAGACCCGGCCAACGCCCAAGACATGTTCCTTTTGTTATACTGGCCTACATACAGTGATGCGGGTACAGATAACTTGTGGTCTCTATTCCACAGCAGTGAAGCGCCTTTCTTTAACTTGAGCTACTGGGCCAATGAAGAGTTTGATACGCTGATTGATGATGCGGCCGTTCTCACCGTAACAGACCCCGAAACAGCCCAACAGATGTACACAGACGCGCAGAACTTGATGGTTGAAGAAGCACCCGGTGTTTTCTTCTTTGATACCAAGCAGCCATTCGTTATCCCAGACCACGTAGGCGGATTCGATTACAATTTGAACTATCCGTTTGCCACGTTCTTCTATAACTTGTTCGCTCAATAGTTTGAAATAATAGAACGTAGTGCGTAGTGCGTATCCGCTAGTACCGTAACTTTCTAAAAATGAGGAGTTCGCACGCCCACGTGCGAACGTGTGGCACGAGGGCGTGCCACACTCAACACCCCTCAAAATCACAGAGTTGAGGTACTAGATACCTTACGCACTACGTTCTACGCCCTATAAAAATTATGCGTAAACTTGAATTTATCATCCGGCGAGTTACAGGGGCCATCTTTGTTCTGATTGGCGTGTCCATCATCACGTTTGCTTTGGCGCGAGTGGTGCCGAGCAATGCGGCGGCACTGTACATTGGCCCCCGCGCCAGACCTGATGATATTGCCCGTGTTGAAGAGCAATTGGGGTTGAATGAACCGTTACCCGTGCAATATGCAGTGTATATGCGGGACGTGCTGAAAGGTGATTTAGGCACATCAATCGGCACAAAACGGCCGGTCACCCAAGAGCTGATGAGTCGATTGCCCGCCACATTAGAGCTGTTATTTGTGGGCATGTTTATTGCGATTGTGCTTGGCATTCCCTTGGGCGTCATTAGTGCCTCCCATCAAGGGAAACCTTCTGATATTGGGGTGCGCATCGTTTCGATTATCGGAGTCTCTGTGCCAGCGTTTGCTCTGGGGTTGTTGTTGCAATTTTTGTTTTTTAGGTCGCTCGATTGGCTGCCGTTATCAGGGCGGATTGACAGTGACATGCGCTTTCTGAGTCCTGTTGAGGCGATTACCGGCTTTTATTTGATAGACACGGCCGTTACCCAAAACTGGATCGCGTTCAAAGATTCCTTCTGGCATCTCATCCTACCGGCGATTACCCTGGCCGCCTACCCGATGGCGCTCATTGCCCGCATGACACGCAGTACCATGCTGGAAGTGCTGACCCAAGATTACATTCGCACGGCCAAAGCGTATGGCATCAAAGACCGGTTTATTATCTATGCGTATGCCTTGAAAAATGCGATTGGCCCCACGCTGACGGTGATTGGTTTGACCTTTGCTTTTGCCATCACAGGCACCTTTTTTGTGGAAATTATTTTTAACTGGCCGGGTTTGGGCTTGTTTACTGTCCGGTCTCTGCTGAATCTCGATTACCCGGCGATTATGGGTATCACGCTGTTTGGTGCTGTGATGTATGTCATCATCAATTTGATTGTGGATTTATTGCAAGCGTGGGTTGATCCGAGAATTACGCTCAATTAAACAGGTTCGTAGTGGCGGCTTTAGCCGTCATACCCGCTAAAGCGGTTACTACAAACCTAAGACGAAAGTTTATTTAT
>JACSSI010000103.1 GCA_014879345.1 Anaerolineae bacterium
TGGCTCTCGTCTCCGAAACCGATAATCTTGAAGAAATTCCCAACTCCACCACCCTGCTCACCCTGCACGCCGCCAAAGGACTGGAGTATCCCGTCGTCTTCATCACTGGCCTGGAAGAAGGCATGTTGCCCCACAGCCGCAGCATGGAAGACGCTGAAGAACTGGCCGAAGAGCGCCGTCTCTTCTACGTGGGCATCACCCGCGCCGAAGACCGCCTCTATCTCTCTCACGCTTTCCGGCGCACCTTCTACGGCATGACCGAAGCCACCACCCCCTCCCGCTTCCTCATGGACATCCCGGACGAGCTAACCACTGGCAGCAAACCCAAAGTGCGTCGCCAGGAAAGCAAAACCCGTGCCAGCAGTTGGGATCAATCGACACCTGCCTGGTCATCAAAAAGCAACTCGTCATCATCCGGTTGGTCTTCTGCCTCCAGTTCAGCTTCCAAATCTTCTGGCAGCCGCACCCAGCCAGCTTATAAAAAACAGACATCCTGGTCTGAACCAGAGCGCAAACCACTGCCAAAACCAAAGTATGCGGATAATCGCTACGAAGAGCCGCAACGCGCTGTGCCCACTGAAGCCAAGTACCGTACCGGCCAAAAGGTAAGCCACGCTAAATTTGGCGCTGGCATTGTTATCGAAAGCAAGGTAACGGGCAATGATGAAGAAGTCAGCGTTGCCTTTTCAGAAGTAGGTATCAAGCGACTTGCTGCCAGTTTTGCCAAATTGGAAATACTAGACTGACCAAGTGAACGGTTTACAGTGAACAGTTATTGTGCCACTGTAAACTGTTTACTGCTCACTGTTTACTGAAAAATATGCACTACATCATCGACGGTCACAATCTCATCGGTAAAATGCCAGACATCTCGTTAAAAGACCCCAATGACGAGGTGAAGTTGGCGCTGCGTATCAAAAGTTGGGTAGCTGAAAGCAATAAACGGCAAGTGACGTTGTTTTTTGATGGTGGTACGATGGGGTCTAGTCTCAATCGCATGTCTGGGCACAACCTTAAAGTCATTTTTGCCCCTTCTGGCAAAACGGCCGATTCCCTCATCATCAACCATATGCGTCAACTCAAAAAACCAAATGGTTACACGCTTGTTACCAGCGACCGTGAAATCATTGGTCATGCAAAATCTTTACGAATTCGTTCCTTGCTTTCGGAAGAGTTTATCGAGCGGATGGGCTTTGTTTTTAAGGAAATGCCAGAGAAGGCGCCAAAAGTGGAACAGGTGGTTAAACCAGATAAACCAGATGCGTCCAAGATTAGTGAAGCTGAAGTGCAAGAATGGCTCGATTTATTTGGCCCCGTGCCAGAACGTGCCAAAGCCAAAACACGCCAACCAAAAACCGCTAAATCCCAGCCACTTGCTGCCAAGAAAAAACCGCCTACGCTTCGTGTGGCTAAAACTGATAATGAAGATAAATTAGACCAAGATGAAATCGATTTATGGCTTTCGCTTTTTGGCTCGGATGATAATGATAGCGGTGATTAACCTTCTCGAGTAAACCGCCAGAATTTGTCAATTTAACACGAATTAGTGGCTTCCTTAAATTTTGGTTTTTCACTACGGATGCACGATTTTTCACTAGACATTTTGTTTGATTTGGTGTATGATGCTCTCAACTTTAACTAGGTTAAGAGGAACTCCTCCCCCCCCAAACTGGCACGAGAGAAACGCGACTGGAACAACCCTAGTTAGAGCCAGGAAGTGCCTGCCCTCCCTCGAATGGGCATGACCGAAGGGTCCATTTGTACTGCCCTCCTGGTACGTGGACAACCGCCCCCCTTGGGGGCGGTTTTTTTTGCCTGGAACCTTTTTCGCGTCGCTGTCGTCTTTATGGGTGTAGTGAAGTGCAAACACTTCAAGGAAAATCACACTCATTTTGGAGGATGAAGATGATTTACAGACGCTTTGTTTTATTGGTAGTAATGATTGGGATAACGGCCGTTATCGTTGCGTGTGGTGGTGCAGCCCAAGAGTCAGCCCCCGAAGCAGAAAATGTTACCGGTGTCATCACAGATGAAATGGAAAGTGCGCCAGCAGAAGAATCAGCAGCCGAATCCGTCGTAGAGCCGCCCCTGGCAACGGGCAGTGAAGGCGTAGGCGATGACCCCCCCGCCCCTGAAACCGGTGAAAAAGTAGCTGTCACTCGTGTGGCCTCAGAAATTGCTCTGGCTGATGCCCCTGTCGTTGAAGCAGTTGAAATAGTACGTGCAGAGGGTGACACAGATCATGCCGTTGCCGAAGAATCGCTAGACAGCACGCTCCCCCTAGACCAAAACAGCCGCCTCACCGCTGGTGAAGTCGATGATAATGCCGAATGGGATGATTATGTAAAGTATCTGCGAAATTACCAGGGAGCGGCGGTTATTCCGGTTGATGTGAGTGAACGGCATCAGATTTGGGTGCAAGACAGTCAGGGTCATCCCGTTCTCGGTGCAGTCGTTGAAGTGGAAGCAGATGGAGAGCCGATTACCAAACTACGCACACACAGTAACGGCCGTTCTTTCTTCTTTCCCCGTGCTTTCACCGCCAATACAGAGGACTACGTTGTCACCGTTACCGTCAATAACCAGGCAGAAACCTTCACCATCCCGGCAGGCAGTTCCCAACGGGAATGGTTCATCACCCATCCGGGTGCAGACCAACGGCAACAGCCCCAAACGCGGCTAGATGTACTTTTTCTCATAGATGCCACCGGCAGCATGTCAGATGAGATCAATCAGCTCAAAGAGAACATCCGCGCCATTTCTGCTCGCATTGACGGATTGCCCTCACAGCCAGACGTGCGCTTTGGCATGGTCACTTATCGAGATCATGGAGACGAGTACATTACCCAGGTCACTGATTTCACACCAAAAGTAGAAGATTTTGCTGGCGTTCTTGCTCAAGTCTATGCCAATGGCGGCGGCGATTATCCCGAAGACCTGAATGAAGCGCTTTCCCAAGCGGTTCATCGCCCGGAATGGCGGGTAGAAGATACCGTCAGCCTCATCTTCCTGGTAGCCGATGCACCACCGCACCTCGACTATGGGCAACAGAATCATTACGCTGATGAAATGTTACAAGCAGCCACACGGGGCATCAAGATCTATCCCATCGCCAGCAGTGGACTGGATGAACAGGGCGAGTATATTTTCCGCCAACTGGCACAAACGACGGGCGGGCGCTTTATTTTCTTGACCTATGGAGAAGATGGGCCTGGTTCCACCGGCACAGAAACGGAGTTTGAAGTGAGTGACTACACGGTGTCGTCCCTGGACGATATGGTCATCCAGATTGTGGAAGAAGAACTGGCTCCTTTGAGTCGGTAATAAAAAAGACGGCCGTTTTGAGAAAACGGCCGTCTTTCAACAACACCATATCACTTTATAGCAATCGCTTCAGCCATCACCGCTAACCCTGATTATTCGTCAGAGGGAGCCTTTTCAGCAGGTGGGGTCACTGGTTTTTCAGATGGGCCAAACTTGATTGCCAACTCATTCAAACCCTCGCTCAACCAACGCAAACCTTCAACAATACCTTCGCGAGCTTTCTGGCCCAATTCACTTTCTTCAACCTTTGCTTTCGCACCAGCAGCATCTTCTCTCAACTTGCTTGTTGATTCACTAGTCCGAACATCCTGCAAAACCTTGTCAACCTCTGCCACAAAAGAGCGAACACCTTCACGAACTTCTTGTTCAATGCGTTTCCGTTCTTCACTGCCCCAGGCAGATTGCAGCGTTTCACCTAATTGCTGACCCAATTTCTGGAATTCAGCCGCAACATCATGCCCCGGCTTACCTTCTTTAGGATCCAAATCCTCTTCTTCAATAACGAGGCGTTCCACTTTCTCTTTTTCATCTGCTTTTAAATCTTCAACACTGGGATTTTGTTTTTCACTCATCAGGAAAGCTCCTTCACTATTTTCTCTAACATATAATTTCACCAACTATACGCCAAAGACATGATTAAGTTGCAGGTCAATTTTCAATACGTCTCAGCGACCAATCATCAAAAAACCAACCATCATTCATAATCGCATGATTACCGCGCATAGCAGCACCAATTGGAACTTCGCCGGCCGTGTCCACAGTAAAAGTATGGATCAATGTGTTTTTGCGGCCATAGCTAGTTCCCATCCAGCCTGTTGCTTGCGGGGCGATAAACCGTATTTGTCCAGTCAACGGATCGTCAGCCCAAATTTTTCCCTCCTGATAATCCATATACATATCAGGAAAGACATTAATTTCCAAGACATAGGTTCCCGGTTCTAGATATACATCCCGAAACAGCTTGAAACTAATAGCCCCATTTTGCTTAAATGCCTTGATAGTATGGGTTCCCTCAAAAATAAACAAGCTATGTTCTGAAGCCGGTAAAAATTCCTTTGGCAGCACCCGCGTTTCTGGCCGAACGTACACATCCCAAACCTCATCTCCAAAGCCAGTTCGATTTTCATCCCATTCAAATTTCCAACCAACAGGTAGTTGCAGTTCAGGAATACCCCGCAAATTATAATGACCCTCTTCAAAGGAACTGTTTGGCAGCAGGTTATTACCCAATATTGGATTGGGTGGTATCGAAGACGGTGCAGTTTCAACCGGTGTTGGCACAGGTGTCTCTGTTACCGGAACAGGCGTCACAATTGGTGTTGGGGAGCTGGTAAGTGTTAAGGTTGGCAGCAAAGTAGCAAACGGTGTCCTTGTCGGGCGTGGGGTGCTTGTTGGTACTGGTGTATTTCCTGCTAAACCAGCCTCATCTTCATTTGCATGGGATGGCGGCGTCCAAGTTGGCGGAACTGCGAGGTGTGATGGCTCATTTAGCAGTGCATCATCTGCTGCAAGGCTCTCTATGGTAGGGGCGGCAACTGCTGCTGTCGGCATTACCATTTCTGGCTGGCATCCACCCAGGAACAGTATCGTAAACCCGAAGCTCAAGCTAATGATTACTGATTTCAAGAAAGCGCTTGTTTTGGTTGTCGTTTTTATATACATGATGAGCAAGATTGTAAAGCTGGCAATTGTGATGGTCAAATTCTAAACCTGAGGTAAAATCAAGGATTGAGTTATGTAGGCTTTTTAATTTTTTTAATAAGCCAACTTATATATCCTCGGAATCCGCTCCCTGAAGAGGCTGATTTACAAAGAAAACAGTATCCCTACAGATGCAGCCGCATCAGCAGGTAATTTCCATCACGCACAATGAAGGTTTTATAATATGCAATCAACTACAGATTTTACAGGTTTAACCATGCCAGTTTTCACCGCGTTTGGCTGGGCTGGTGAAGAGACTGCGATTAAGTTTGCACTCTCCCAACTCGAAGCATTCATCGGTGAATTACACGCGAATCTTTCCCGAGAAGCAAAAGAAAAGTTTCCCTTTTACGGTTTAAGTGAAGAGCATCAGGCTGTATACATTTCAGCTAAAGAAGATGTTTTTGACGATATTTACATTACTTTTTTCGCCAGACCTATGAGTTTGGAGATGCAGTTGGCGATTCAAAATGAAGTGGTGCTGACAAAGGCATATAAACAATCTGAACAACAGCCTACCATGAACCATCGCCTCATCACTGAATTGGGGCCAGAGTGGACGCTCCGAATCCAGCAGTTGCAAGTTGATGAGGATTCTGCTGAATCCACCCATTACCAGGATGTTTATAAAGATTCAGTGGCAAGCCTTAATGAGGCCGCATCTACTGAGTTATTTAGTAAAGCTGCCTATTTGAATGGTGATGCTCGTTGGGTGGCTCCTTTTTACTTGAGTAAGCGCTTTGATTCTGAGCGTGTGGCGGCTATGGGGTTGAAAATTGTTGAAGTCATGGCCGATCAGGTGAGCAAACTGATGCCGTTAGCCGATTTCTTGACAGGCAAAGCGCTACGGAAGAAAAGTACAAAGACGAGAGGAAAATCAAAGAAAACGGCCGTTTCCACTGACACCACCATCGATGACCAAGATGATGACATCGAAGAAATGTTCACCTACACAGCTGAACTCAAACCCCTCCACTTGCAACGTGGCTTCATAAACATGACGGCAAAACATTGGCCCTTCTTCCAAATCAACTCGCGCACTGAAACCCGCCCCGTAACCGTTTACTACGAAGGCATCTATGACAAAAAATGCACGGTTTGGCGTCTGCTGCCAAACGATCAGGCTCGTCTTATGTTAAGTCCTGCTGTTCATGAATGGGTGGAAGAATACTTCCAAGCCGGTGACCAAATCGAAATAACCGCCCGCAAAATGAATGACGATGAAATACAGATGTCGCTCAAACCCATCAATGAATAATTTGAGCAAACATTAAACTTTCAAATAAATTGGGGAAAAGGGGCGTTGCAAACGCCTCTTTTCATTTTTGCTATGCTAACCCATCTTCCACACCGCAAAAATACCGATTCTCCAAACATTAACTACCCATTTTCATTCAAACCTATAAAATAATCTAACCATACGCCAACTTCTTGCTATAATAGAAAAGTGGCAGTATTCGGGATTCGCTTGATTGCAGGAGAAATAAAATGACAATTTCAACCAGTTCACCCTCATTAGATTGGCAGCCCCCCGTCATTCGGACTGTTGAAGATACCGGTCTCAACGCCGGTTTTATTCAAGATTTGATTTTGAAATTGATGTATCTTCGTGGGCAATTAGTTGGCCGGGAAATTGCCGATTCCACCCATCTCCCGTTCACCGGCGTCATCAGCCCCATGCTAGACTTCCTAAAGCGAGAGCAAATGTGTGAAGTTAAAGGTTCTGGTGGACTGGGCGCCGCATCCTATGAATATGTCATCACCAACAAAGGAGCCGCCCGCGCCCGTGAACAAATGGAACGCACAACATACGTGGGGCCAGCACCCGTTACCTGGGATGAATATGTGGCAGCGATTGAAGCCCAACGAACTGAAAAACTGACTGTGAACCCCACGATTATGAGCCGTTCCCTATCTCACCTGGTTCTAGAAGAATCCGTCTTCTCAAAAATAGGGCCAGCCATAAATTCTGGTAAATCCATGTTCCTGTATGGGCCACCTGGAAATGGCAAAACTACCATCGCGGAAGCTATTGGTGAAATGGTGTTGAAAAATGACATGTACATTCCCCATGCGGTTGAAGTCGATGGGCAAATCATCAAGGTGTATGACGAAATCAACCATGAAGCCGTACTCATAGACGAAAATAATACTGGTACGGGTTCCTTATCAACAAAACGTTTGGATCCTCGTTGGGTACGTATCAAACGGCCAGTGATTATGGTGGGTGGTGAGCTAACACTTGATGGCTTAGACTTGAAGTATGATACCAACAATAAATATTATGAGGCGCCCTTCCAAATGAAAGCCAATGGGGGCATGTTTCTCATTGATGACTTTGGCCGCCAGCAAGTTCGACCCCGTGATTTGCTAAATCGTTGGATTGTGCCTATGGAGAAAAATATTGACTTTTTGGCACTTCATACCGGGCGCAAAATCGAAGTGCCATTTGCGGTCTTGATTGTGTTTTCCACCAACCTGCCTCCTCGTGATTTGGTGGATGAAGCATTCCTGCGCCGTATTCGCCACAAGATTGAAGTCACTTCGCCTACTTTTGATGGGTATCGTGAAATCTTCAAAAAAGTGTGTAAATCCCGGAATATTCCTTACGATGATAATGCTGTAAAATATTTGCTCCAGGAATATTATGTCAAGCAGAAGCACAAGTTAAGAGCTAATCATCCTCGTGATTTAATAGATCAAATCAAGGATATTGCCGATTATTTGGGACAAGAGCCAAAACTGACAAAAGAGCTAATTGACCGGGCGACAGATGCTTATTTTGTCAATTTGTAGGTAGAGATTACGATTGTGGATTGGGAGACAGCCAAAACCCCATTGATTTTTGCCCACCGTGGTGCCAGCCATGACGAGCCAGAAAACACACTGGCGGCATTTGGTCTGGCTGCGGCACAGAAGGCGGATGGCATTGAATTGGATGTACAGCTTTCCGCTGATGGCTGGCCGGTTGTTATTCATGATTTCACGGTAGAGCGCACGACAAACGGCCGTGGCAAAGTGGCTGAACTTTCCTTATCTGATTTGCAAGCCTTGACCATTGAAGGTGGCGAAAAGATTCCGACCCTAGATGAAGTTTTTGAAGCCTTTGGCCCCCAATTTGTCTACAATATTGAAATAAAGGATTTATCCTGGCGCAATCGTGGTCTGGAAGCTGCAATCGCTGACCGGATTAAAGCCTATCACCTGGAAGAAAGCGTTATCATCTCATCCTTCAACCCCTTTTCATTAAAGCGTTTTCGCAACTGTGCGCCCTCTCGCATCCCCACTGCGCTGCTGCGTGATAAAGGTTTCATGCGTGTTACGTCTGTTTTTAACGATGGGGAGGGTGATAATCCTCATTTTTCGCTGGTTGATGCCAGCTATATGCGCTGGGCGGCTCAGCACGCATACAAGGTGATCGTTTGGACAGTGGATGATCCAGATGAAGCGCTCCGCTTAAAAAACCTGGGTGTTGATGGCTTGATTACAAATAAACCTGGTTTGCTGCGATCAGTTCTCGAGCAAGGCCAAGTTCCCTAAGCCATCATACCCGCGCTGGCAGGTATCCATATAATCCAACGAATAAGAAAGAACTGGTGCAAAAGCCTGTTCTGCCTAGCGGAACAGGCTTTTTTTGGTCTGGAAGAATGTTATGCTCCTTAAAGATTGGCAAATTCAGTTTGAATTATTTCTAAAAGCGCAGATGGCGGCATCAGCCGTGAATGACGCCGCCCATGATCAGGCTCATATTCAGCGTGTTGTTAAAAGTGCGATTCAGTTAGCCGAATATGAAAATGCGGATCTCAATGTGGTTATCCCGGCGGCGTGGCTGCATGATTGTGTTGTCGTGCTAAAGGATTCGGCCCAACGGTCATTGGCTTCAAGATTAGCAGCAGAAACGGCCGTTTCCTTCCTGCAGACCATCAACTACCCTGATCACTATCTTGATGACATCGCTCACGCCATCGAAGCTCACAGCTTCTCGGCTGGCATTCCCACACGCACCATCGAAGCCAAAGTGGTGCAAGATGCTGACCGTTTGGACGCGATTGGCGCCATCGGCATCGCCCGCTGTTTCATGGTGGGTACTGCCATGGGAACCTCCATTTATAACGAAGACGACCCGTTCTGTATCGAACGCCAACCAGATGACCGCCGTTATTCTGTAGACCACTTCTATGCCAAGCTGTTTACGCTGGTCGATACCATGAAAACAGAGGCCGGACGTGCCGAAGCAAAGCGGCGCACCGTGTTCATGCAAGAATTTCTGGCGCAATTAGGCACGGAAATTGGATAGTCTTATCTTCACCCCATTAGGCTGGCTTAGCGAAAAAAGATAACTCATGACCAACATCACAACTTCCATCCAAGATCACCCCTTTGTCAAACGACCCAATCGCACCCTGCTGGCACTGTCCATCCCCGTTCTTTTTTCTCTAATTGCTGAACCGTTAACTGGTTTGGTAGACACCGCTTTTGTGGCCAGATTGGGCGCGGAGGCGCTGGCGGCGTTGGGCGTGGGTACGGCCGCACTTTCCAGCGTCTTTTGGGTATTCAACTTTTTGGGTATCGGCACTCAAACCAGTGTGGCTCAGGCGCTGGGCAAGGATGACAATGAGAAAGCAGCGCGCATCACCGGACTGGCATTGGTCTTGTCTGGTGTGTTTGGGGTGGCCTTGTTTGTGATTGGCTGGTTGGCAGCGGAACCGGTGGCGGGTTTGTTGGGCGCTACAGGGGAGGTGCAGACGCACGCCGTCGAGTATATGCGCTTCCGTTTGTTTGGCGCACCGGCCGTTTTGGCAATGCTGACGGCGTTTGGGGCGCTGCGTGGCGTGCAAGATATGCGCACACCGTTGTGGATTGCGCTGGTGGTTAATGCCATCAATATGGTGCTGGATGCGCTCATCATTGTGGGGTATGGCCCAATTCCGGCGTGGGGTATTGCAGGGGCAGCGATTGCGACGGTGTTGGCGCAGTGGGCGGGGGCGTTATGGGCGGTAACGGCCGTTCTCCATAAACTTGGTCGTCCTGCCACTCTCTATCTACACGAGGCAAAAGACCTCCTGCAAATCGGGGGCAACCTGTTTCTGCGCACCGGCCTGCTCACCATTTTCCTGCTGCTGACAACGCGCGTCGCCACCCAGATTGGCGTGCAAAGCGGCGCCGCTCACCAGGCCATCCGTCAATTCTGGCTGTTTGCCGCCCTGGGATTGGACGCATTGGCGATTACGGCGCAAAGTTTGGTGGGTTATTTCATCGGTTCAGATTGGGTTGTGCAGGCCAAACGTGTCGCCAAGTATGCCTGTGTCTGGGGGATTGGGCTGGGCGTGGTTTTGGCGCTGGGGATGTGGCTGGGGATGGATTGGATTGGGCGGTTACTGGTTCCGGAAACGGCCGTTTCTATTTTTACAGCCGCCTGGCTCATGTCTGCCTTTGTCCAGCCGGTAAACTCACTCGCCTTTGTCACGGACGGGGTGCATTGGGGCACAGGCGATTTTGCTTACCTGCGGAATGGCATGTTTATCGCCACAGCGGTGGGCAGCCTCGGCTTGCTCTTGATTGACCAGTCGGCTGAGGCGGCTTTGACATGGGTATGGGGC
>JACSSI010001146.1 GCA_014879345.1 Anaerolineae bacterium
GGCGTGGCACGTAGCTGCCGCTCCTGCCCACGAATGGTTAAATGCGCATTTTACACGTTGACAGTTTAGGGAAAATAGAAATTTTGCCAGCTTTCCCCGAAACCTGGCATGCCAATGCACTGCCAAAAACAGAACTCATCTGGCTAGACCTGACGCACGCCGAAGACAACGATGCCATCGAAAAGCTGCTGCATGAACAGTTTGGCTTCCACCCGTTAGCCATTGATGATGCCTTGCACGAAACCCATGTACCCAAGGTTGACGATTGGGACACATACCTCTACATGGTGCTGCAAGATGTGGTTTACCAGAGTGAAACCCAGCAAGTTCATCTGCCGGAGTTAGACGTTTTTCTGGGCAAGCAGTTCCTGGTCACCCATCATAAAGAGACGGTGAAAGCTGTGGATTATGTGTGGGAACTGTGCCAGCGTAATACTCGTTGGTTGCAGCACGGGGTAGACCACCTGCTGTATCGTGTGATCGATGAAATGGTGAATCATTACACGGCCGTTTTGGAGCATCTGGAAAGCGAAATTGTGCAGATGGAAAGCATTATTTTTGCGAATCCCACGCCCAGGGTGCTGGAACAGTTAACCGTCTACAAGCATACCATCCTGCAACTGCGGCGCGTGTTGGCGCCCCAACGCGAGGTGGTCAACAAACTTTCCCGTGAAGCTTTTCCGGTCATTGGCGCGAAAGATCGCCTCTATTTCCGGGATGTGTATGATCATTTGGTGCGCCTGTATGACCTCAGCGACAATGTGCGTGACCTGGTGGTGGGCAACATAGAAATTTACTTATCCGTCGTCAACAATCGCATGAATGACATCATGAAAACGCTTACCATCATGACAGCCATGTTCCTGCCCCTCACCTTTCTCACCGGTTTTTTTGGCATGAACTTTTTCCAGGCTGTGCTACCGTCGGCGTTTTGGACGGGAGAGGCGATGCTCCTACTCACCCTGCTGGCGATGCTGATCATCCCCCTGGTGATGGTTGGCTGGATGCGCCACCGTTCCTGGATGTGATATGACAATTCGCCAAGACCCTGACAATAGTGAATTGAATGCGCTGCGAGAATTTGTGGGCAGTTTTGCGGGCAAGCGGGTGCTGGAAATTGGCTGTGGTAACGGCCGTTTAACCTTCCAATACGCCCACAAAACCGCCCTCGTCCACGCCATCGACCCGTCTGAAAAGAAAATAGCCGAAGCCCGCGAAAAGCTGCCTGCCAACTTGATTGGTCGTCTTGAATTTTTTGAGGCTGCTATCGAAACTTTCTTCTCCCCGGAGAAATACGACATTGCCCTGCTCTCCTGGTCGTTGTGATGAATTGACACGGAGAGCATGGTTCATGCTCTGGAACAGATTCACTTCTTGCTCAAGCCAGATGGCTTCCTCATCGACATTCATCCCACGCCGGAACCGCCGCCTATTGACGTGCGCCTGGGCGCGGAAACCTTCCGTGTCGGTTGGGTGCGCGAGGTGGATGATTACTGTGAATATGTGGCGGCGGATGAGGCTTTGGTAACGGCCGTTTCCCGCAAGCTATACACCTGGCAAAAACAAGGAACCTTCGCCTTCACCACCTACGCCGATACCATCCTCAGCTTACGCGATCACCTGGCTAAAACCTGGACAGACGCCATCATCGACGAAGACGTCATCCGCCGCACCCAAGACCTCATGCAAACCCCCGAGCCGGACAAAGAAGTGGTGTTAAGAGAAGTGATCAAAATTGC
>JACSSI010001147.1 GCA_014879345.1 Anaerolineae bacterium
CCCGGATTTGTTTGTTAATGCGGATGCCACACATGAAGCATGGCAACACGCCATGTCGTTCGCATAAAAAACAGCATTCTCTCTGTCTCAACCCTTCCAATAGAGTTATCAGGTATTAAGTTTTTAAGGTGCGAGTTTACCGATTTGGTAAAGCCAACCATGCCAACTGTGCCAACTATGCCAACTTGTTGGAGTGCATGGGAATCTATTGTTTGAATTGCTCTGGCAATACGATGCTGTAGGCAGTGGCCCAGCGTTTGATTTCCAGGGCCGTTATCAACCACTGCCGATTTCCCTGCCCGCCCAGACGAGTCGGCTTAGCAAACCGCATTTTGCGCAGCATCATACCTATTCGTTGAGCCATACCGCGCCCTGTAATCAACCCCACATCGGTTTGGGAGGAGATTTGGATCATCTCTTCCATTAATTGGCTGGAACTGAAAAGCCAATGATCGACTGCGCTGTATCCTATATGGTTGGTATGGTTGGCACAGTTGGCATGGTTGGCACAAAATTGAATCAACCCACGGATGATAAAGCCAGTAAAATCGTCGGTTTCAAAATCTGATCGTTCTGTTTGGTAGTCCCACGAAAGCTGCTCCAGCCGCTGCCACAATCCGTCCAGCCCCTGCTCATCCAGCCAGCGAGCCGTCGCCAGGATTGCCCGCCATGGTTCCAGGTTGCGCCCGGTCAGCCGGGCTTCCTGGTTGACCAATGCCTCATACTGCTTCAGCTGCGGCAGGTGCGCTAGAGCCAATTGCCATAGGTCATCAATAAGTGAGTGTTTATCATGGGGCCACAACTGCATTTCCAGAGGGTCTGCGTTAGCGCGATACCTGTCTGGTGTACGAATGAGGGGAATGATAATGGTGCGGCTGGCCAGGACATTATCGGGCAGATGAATGGCGGAAAAGAGCCGAAACGAGAATGTATTGACATGTCGGGTTACCCAATTCTGGTCGGCATCTTTCTCCTTGAGCGGAATGGTGCTGCCACGCCGATTGCCAGCCAACAGCAGTGCCCTTTTTTCGGAACTGGTTCTGCGGGGGTCAGCAAGATCCTCAGCATCATCAAAAGCCAAAGTAGCCCCGTAATCGGCCAAATCACGCAAGGCAGCAAAGGAACCGCTGGCCTGCACCAGATAACCCAGATACGCCAGTTCAGCAATGACAATCAGCAGCTGTGTCTTGCCACTACCGCGGTCCCCATTAGGCCATAAGTAGCCAGTGACGGTGAAGGCATCGAGGAACCAGGTAGCCAGAATGTAACAAGCCACCAATTCAGCCATGGTATCTTGAGCAGCCAGTGAATGGTCAAAATCGATAAAGCGACTAACGATTTCTTTCACCTGTTGAAAAACAGCCGTTGGCTCTGGCCGTTTCCCTTCAGCATACGCCTTTAAGCCTGGTGTAGAGAGCAGCCGCGCGGACAAGGGGATCTCTGGCAAGATAATCTCTAAAGACAACTGCTCCATCGGTCTATGCCCACCCTCACCAAAGATTGTGCCATCATCACGGACAATAAAAAGACGTTTCTCGTATCTTTCCAGAGGTGGATCATGGCGTACAATGGCACCATCCTTCTTTTGTGTTTCCGATTGTGAAATTTTGACATAGCACCAAGTAGCCGCATACGCACGCTCTTTTATCAAAGATAACGGCCGTGTCATCCGTGCCGGTGCTTCATCCAAGAGTTCTACTTTAGGTGCAGCCGGTTTCGGTTCCGGTCGTGGCCCTT
>JACSSI010001148.1 GCA_014879345.1 Anaerolineae bacterium
AATGCTAAGCGCACCCACGCCTTGGCAGAAGAGAGTTTGGCTATCTATCAAGAATTAGGCGATCAAAGTGGCATTGCCTATTCCAATTATCTTCGATGTGCTTTGGTAACGGATCAGGCAGAACGCGAGGCACGTTTGTTGGAATGCTTGACCCTTTTTCGAGCGATAGATGATAAATTAGGCTTTTCTGATGTGCTGACAAACTGGTTTTTTATAGCAGGTGCTTTAGAAAACTATGAGCAAGCAAAAGCGTATTTTGAAGAAGGCGAATCTATAAACCGAGAGCTAGGACACATAGCTGGTGTAGCAAACATGCTCAATGTTTTTGGTCAGCTAGTTGCGCAGCATGGTGAGTACCACCTTGCACAACTCAAGTTGATGGAAAGTCTAAAAATATTTGAATCATTAGGGTTAAAAGATAATAGTGATATTTTGTGTAACCTGGGAACCTTATATTATAGGATGGGGGATTATCCAAAAGGGATTGCTTATTTTCAGGAAAGCTTATCCGTATGCCGTCAAGCCGGAAATACATTTAATAGTTACTGGAGTTTGGTTTTCTTGGGTTATGTTTTTTTGCGGATGGGTGAAATAGGGCAGGCATATAGAGTTTTTGTAAAAAGTTTGCAGCAGTTCAAAGAAGCAGACGGTATAAATGGTGTCGTTTATGCGTTGGAAGGTTTGGCAAGTCTGGCTGTAAAGGAAGCTCAAGCCGAAAGGGCAGTTTGCCTTTTTGCCTGGGCAGATAAAACCAGGAAATCTATTCAAAACCCTCGACCTCATATTGAACAAGAGGATGTGGATCGTGATATTGTTACTATTCTGGAAATGATAGATGAGGAGGCTTATGCCGTTGCGCATGCCGAGGGCGAAATGAGGACAATGGAGCAGGCGATAGCCTGTGCGTTGGCAGTAGAATTTTCTTGACTCGTTATTTTCGTCATACGGTGGAAATCGGTTAGCATACTGGCATGAACATTGATTACCGCACCGCTCTTATTGGCCTTCTACTCATTTTGCTGTTTCTGTCGGCGGGTCTCAGCTACAAGCTGGTCAAACGCAACCGTTTTCTTACCCGCGAGTTAGCACGAACGCTGCTGGATCCATTGGCGTTGTCTTATTTTGACGAGCAGTCATTCATCTCGAAAAATAGGCAAGACATGACAAAAGTTTTGTTTTTTGGCGATTCCCGCGCCGCCACCTGGCCCAATCCAGAAATGGATGATTCCTTTGTTTTTATCAACCGAGGTATAGATGGACAGTCGTCAGCGCAGGCCGTGCTGCGTTTTGAGGCGCATGTGGTTCCGGTGCAGCCCGACGTGGTGGTGGTGCAGGTTTGTGTGAATGATTTGTGGCGAATCCCCGTTTTTCCAGATGAGAAGGAAGCCATTATCCAACGTTGTCAGGAAAATCTTGCCGAGATTGTGACAAAATCGACCGACCTGGGGGCGACGGTGCTGTTGACAACGATTTTCCCGGTGCATGACCCGCCATTGATGCAGCGCATGTACTGGTCTACAGATGTATATGACGCCATTGATACCGTGAATGAGACGATTCGTTCTCTGGCGAAAGACGATGTATTGGTGCTGGATGCGTATGAATTGTTGAGGGATGAAAACGGCCGTTTACATACCCAATACGCCGCCGATTACCTTCATCTCAACGAAACCGGTTATCAAGTGCTAAATGAAGCCCTCATTGATATGCTTGAATCTGTTGACACGCCATA